>MZGM01000046.1 GCA_002085035.1 Candidatus Zhuqueibacterota bacterium 4484_219 | reverse complement strand
CATTCGTGCAGGTCGGAACTTACCCGACAAGGAATTTCGCTACCTTAGGACCGTTATAGTTACGGCCGCCGTTTACCGGGGCTTCGGTTCAGAGCTTCTCCCGAAAGCTCGGGATAACCCCTCCCCTTAACCTTCCGGCACCGGGCAGGTGTCAGTCCCTATACGTCATCTTACGACTTAGCAGAGACCTGTGTTTTTATTAAACAGTCGCCCAAGCCTTTTCACTGCGGCCTCTTTCAGCTCCTCTCGCTAATCCCCACCTAATGGTAGGGTAGGAGATTCACCTACCGGAGGCACCCCTTCTCCCGAAGTTACGGGGCCATTTTGCCTAGTTCCTTAACCAGGGCTATCTCGCGCACCTTAGGATTTTCTCCCCGCCTACGTGTGTCCGTTTACGGTACGGTCACCTACAAATCTCGCCACCCGAGGTTTTTCTTGGCAGTACGATTAGGGTCAGTTTGTGGGCTAAGCCCTCCCATTCGCTTCTCGGAGTATGTTCCGACGGATTTGCCTATCGGAACCTCCTACCAGCTTAGAGCCCGTATTCCAACACGGGCCTGACCTTTCACCCCTGCGTCACCCCATGGCTACTGGCCCGTCAAAGACGGAACCAAACGATTTGCAGGTGGTACGGGAATATTAAACCCGTTTCCCATCGTCTACACCTTTCGGTCTCGACTTAGGGGCCGACTAACCCTGAGCAGACGAACTTTACTCAGGAAACCTTAGGCTTTCGGTGTCCCGGATTCCCACCGGGATTATCGCTACTCATGCTGGCATACTCTCTTCCATCTCCTCCATCTCGACTCGCGTCGAAACTTCGCAGGTTAATGGAATGCTCCCCTACCTTCAGACCTTGATCCCTCAAGGTCTGAACCGTAGCTTCGGTGGTAAGCTTTAGTCCCGTTGAATTGTCGGCGCAAGACCGCTTGACCAGTGAGCAATTACGCACTCTTTAAAGGATGGCTGCTTCTAAGCCAACCTCCTGGTTGTCTAAGCAATCTTACATCCTTTCGCACTTAGCTTACACTTGGGGACCTTAGCTGACGGTCTGGGTTGTTTCCCTCTCGGCAACGGAGCTTATCCCCCGCTGCCTGACTCCCGCCTAACAAGTGTACGGCATTCGGAGTTTGGTTGGGTTTGGTACCCTTGTGAGGGCCCTAGCTCATCCAGTGCTCTACCTCCGTCACTCTCTAAGGCGAGGCTAGCCCTAAAGCTATTTCGGGGAGTACGAGCTATCTCCGGGTTTGATTAGCCTTTCACTCCTACCCACAGCTCATCCCCTAGGTTTTCAACCCTAGTGGGTTCGGGCCTCCACGACCTGTTACGGTCGCTTCACCCTGGCCATAGGTAGATCACCCGGTTTCGCGTCTGCCGCACGTTACCTGTCCTACATAAAGTAGGACAACGCCCATTTCAGACTCGCTTTCGCTACGGCTCCTTCTGATTACTCAGAATTAACCTGGCAACGCACGAGCAACTCGCCAGCTCATTAAACAAAAGGCACGCAGTCACCTCGCTGGCTTGAAAATACAAGCCAGCTCAGCTCCCACTGCTTGTAGGCATATGGTTTCAGGTTCTATTTCACTCCCCTCCTGGGGTGCTTTTCACCTTTCCCTCACGGTACTAGTGCACTATCGGTCACGAGAAAGTATTTAGCCTTGGATGGTGGGCCACCCAGATTCCCGCAGGATTCCCCGTGTCCCGCGGTACTTAGGAAACCAGTCCAGGAAGATAAATCCTTTTCGCCTACAGGACTATCACCTTCTCTGGTTGGTCTTTCCAGAACCATTCGGCTAAGGATTTATTTTGTGACTTCCCGAACCTGCTATGCCAGGTTCCGACCGGTTCCTGCAACCCCAAGCTTACAACGCGCATAGGCTTTAACATAAGCTTGGTTTAGGCTGTTCCCCTTTCGTTCGCCACTACTCAGGGAATCGCTTTTGCTTTCTTTTCCTGAAGGTACTAAGATGGTTCAGTTCCCTTCGTTCGCCCCGATTGCCTATGGATTCAGCAATCGGTAATCCGACATTACTCGGATTGGGTTACCCCATTCGGAAATCCCCGGATCTACGGTTGTTTGCACCTCCCCGAGGCTTATCGCAGCTTACCACGTCCTTCATCGCCTTCTCGTGCCAAGGCATCCACCATATGCCCTTAGTAGCTTAACCGAAAATCCATGCTTCACAGCAGATGACCTCTGGTCTCTGCTGTTATCCATGGTGCTTTTTGCTACCCGCTTTCTAGAAATTGACAAAGAACAAGTCTATATTTACTATTGAAATTTTCTTTCGCTAAATCCTCTTAATAAATTTGGTGGAGCTGATCGGATTCGAACCGACGACTTCCGCCTTGCAAAGGCGGCGCTCTCCCAACTGAGCTACAGCCCCAACCAAACTTTTGGGACAAAATTCTTTCACCTTTTGTGTGCTGCTTACTTTTTCTTACCGGTCAGAGCTTTCCGCCCCTACTTGTCACATCAATCTTTCCTAGTGGGCCTAGCTGGAGTTGAACCAGCGACCTCCCGCTTATCAGGCGGACGCTCTAACCACAGCTGAGCTATAGGCCCGAAAAGCAATAGTCGCACAAAAAAAGACTTCAGCATCCAAACTGAAGTTTGTTAATAAAAATCAAACTCGGGTGCGCGGCCACGGGATAGGAACCGCAACTCCATAGAAAGGAGGTGATCCAGCCGCACCTTCCGGTACGGCTACCTTGTTACGACTTCGCCCCAGTCATCGGCCTCACCTTCGACGGCTCCCTCCCCGACGAATCGGGGTTGGGCCACCGGCTTCGGGTGCTGCCAACTCCCATGGCGTGACGGGCGGTGTGTACAAGGCCCGGGAACGTATTCACCGCGGCCTGCTGATCCGCGATTACTAGCGATTCCGCCTTCATGCAGTCGAGTTGCAGACTGCAATCTGAACTGAGACCGGTTTTTAGGGATTTGCTCCACCTCACGGTATCGCTTCCCGCTGTACCGGCCATTGTAGCACGTGTGTAGCCCTGGGCATAAGGGCCATGAGGACTTGACGTCATCCCCACCTTCCTCCCCGTTTTCCGGGGCAGTCCCCTTAGAGTGCCCAGCATTACCTGGTAGCAACTAAGGGCAGGGGTTGCGCTCGTTGCGGGACTTAACCCAACACCTCACGGCACGAGCTGACGACAGCCATGCAGCACCTGTGCTGGCTTCCTTCTAAAAGAAGGATCGTCACCCTTTCGGGCTCCTACTACCAGCATGTCAAGCCCAGGTAAGGTTCTTCGCGTTGCATCGAATTAAACCACATGCTCCACCGCTTGTGCGGGCCCCCGTCAATTCCCATCGAATTAAACCACATGCTCCACCGCTTGTGCGGGCCCCCGTCAATTCCTTTGAGTTTCAACCTTGCGATCGTACTCCCCAGGCGGGGCACTTAATGCGTTAACTTCGGCACTGACCGAGCACCTAAATTGCTCACTACGCATTTTGACTTCGTATTTAAGCAATTTAGGTGCTCGGCCAACACCTAGTGCCCATCGTTTACGGCGTGGACTACCAGGGTATCTAATCCTGTTCGCTCCCCACGCTTTCGCACTTCAGCGTCAGTTACGGGTTAGGAAGCCGCCTTCGCTACTGGTGTTCTTCCCGATATCTACGCATTTCACCGCTACACCGGGAATTCCGCCTCCCTCTCCCGCACTCAAGACAAGCAGTATCGAAGGCAGTCCATATCGTTAAGCGATAGGATTTCACCTTCGACTTACTTGTCCGCCTACGTGCCCTTTACGCCCAGTGATTCCGGACAACGCTCGCCCCCCCCGTATTACCGCGGCTGCTGGCACGGAGTTAGCCGGGGCTTTCTCTGGAGGTACCGTCATCTCACCGATATTATTCACATCGGTGCCTTTCGTCCCTCCTAACAGAGGTTTACACTCCGTAGAGCTTCTTCCCTCACGCGGCGTCGCTGGGTCAGCCTTGCGGCCATTGCCCAATATTCCTCACTGCTGCCTCCCGTAGGAGTCTGGCCCGTGTCTCAGTGCCAGTGTGGCCGACCACCCTCTCAGGCCGGCTACCCATCGTCGCCTTGGTAGGCCATTACCCTACCAACTAGCTAATGGGACGCAGGCTCATCTCTGGGCGATAGCCGAAGCCATCTTTAATCCTACCTAAACTAATAGGTAGGACATCATTCGGTATTAGCCCCGATTTCTCGAGGTTATCCCCAACCCAGAGGTAGATTACCTACGCGTTACTCACCCGTTCGCCACTATACTCTCTCCTGCAAGCAGGAGATTTCCCGTAGACTTGCATGTGTTAGGCACGCCGCCAGCGTTCGTCCTGAGCCAGGATCAAACTCTCCGTTGTAAAGTTTTAAACATTTTGTCGCATTGTCCCTACTCACCAGGACCACGCACACCGAGTTTGTCAATGAACAATCATCAAACTTTATTTGAGCGTATTAAATATACAAAACAAAAGTCGGTTTGTCAAGTCTTTTTTTATTATTTTTTGTCCGTCTTGTCCATCATTTAAGCCTTCTCTTCCCAAATCTGGACTAAGTTCACAATTGTCTCTACAGCTTTTAACATGTCTTGCACCGAGATCCACTCTAAGTTGGAATGAAAATTATGCCCACCAGTAAACAGATTCGGCGTAAGAACTCCCATGTAGGAAAGGCGTGCACCATCAGTACCACCCCTAATGAAACTTAATTTTGGTTTCAATCCACTACGTCGCACCGCCTCCAAAGCATATTCCACTACCTTAGGGTCCTCGTCCAGTTTGTATTTCATGTTACGATAAGACTCTTCTACTTTAAACTCAAACTTCGCTTTAGGATATTTATTGAGCACAGAAGAAGCCAAATTTTTTAAATAGGTTTCTTTCTCCTTTAGTCCTTCAACAGTAAAGTCGCGAATCAAAAACTTCAATGTTGTGTTTTCTACACCGCCTTCAATATGGTGAGGATGTAGGTAGCCTTGACGTTTCTCAGTGGTTTCTGGTGATAATTTATCTTTGGGCAATTGTTCAATGAAGTGAGCAGCAATTTTGATTGCATTAACCAACTTGCCCTTGGCGTAGCCCGGATGAACATTGACCCCCTGAAAAAGGATGGTCACACTATCGGCGCAAAAAGTCTCATTTTCTACCTCACCGGCGCTTTCGCCATCTACCGTATAAGCATAATCAGCAGCAAAAGCTTTAATATCAAAATACTTAGTGCCCTGCCCAACTTCTTCATCTGGGGTAATAGCAATACGAATACGCCCATGATGGATTTCAGGATGCTCGATTAGATATTGTATTGCAGTAAAAATTTCAGCGATTCCCGCTTTGTTATCGGCACCTAAAAGGGTGGTTCCATCAGAAGTAATAATATCATGTCCTATCTGTGTTTGTAAATCAGGATTTTCGGAAGCAAGTAATATCCGCCCCGATTTTTCAGAAAGACAAATATCGCCGCCTTGATAATTTTCATGAAGAATCGGTTTGACATTCTTCCCTGAAACCTCTGGTGAGGTATCCATGTGTGCGATGAAACCAATAGTGGGTACAGACTTGGAGGTATTGGCTTCCAAAGTGGCGGTTACATAGCCGTATTTGTCAACCTGTACATCAGAAAGCCCCAGCTTTTTAAGTTCATCAGCTAAAACCTGAGCGAACTTCTTCTGCCCTTCAGTGCTGGGGAAGGTCTGAGAATCCTCAGCAGATTGGGTGTCGAACCTCACATATTTGAAAAAACGTTCAACTACAACCTGCCTGTAGTCTTGAAATGTCATGGAGCAATCTCCTAAATTTGTACCGTATTACAGGTAAAATTTTTTTGATAGAAAACACATGTAATTTCTGTAAGCCATTCACCTGAAAATTAAAAATCAAAATTCAAATAGCAAAATTGTGTTAAGCTTTTGAATTTTTACTGTTCCACCACGACAAGAGCATCAAATCATCCGCACAAACATTTTCCCTGAAAGTTGTTTTACAAACTCTTTTAGTTCAAGTGTCAGCAATACAGACAAAGCCTCGGCAGTAGAAATGCCTAAAGTCTGGGCGATAGTGTCAATATGAACCGGTTTCTCGGAAAGCAATTTAAGCATCCTTTTTTCTATTTCTGACAACTCGGCAGGGACAGAAGGCATTTGCCTTGCTTCGTCACAGAACCCACGTAATTTAGGCTCAAGTTCTATTATAATATCGTCAATGGTTTGAACTAGTTTAGCTCCTTCTTTGATCAATCGATTTGTGCCTACACTTTTGTTACTGAGAATACTTCCTGGGATGGCAAAAACCTCCCGGCCTTGCTCTAATGCAATTTCGGCGGTAATTAAAGCCCCGCTTTTTTGTCCGGCTTCGACTACCAGGGTACCAAGAGATAGTCCACTAATAATCCGATTGCGTCTGGGAAAGTTGGTAGCATCCGGAAGCGTGCCAAAAGGAAACTCACTTACGATAGCCCCATGTTGAATAATTTGGGCAGCTAATTTTTTATTCTCTGCTGGGTAAATCATATCTATTCCACTACCTAATACCGCAATTGTACGCCCGCAGGAGTTGAGAGTTACGCGATGAGCGATAGTGTCAATTCCTCGGGCCAATCCGCTAACAATTGTGAAGCCTTTGCGCACTAATTGTACCGTAAGTTTCTCTGTAACCACTTTGCCATAATCAGAAGGTATTCTTGTTCCTACCACAGCGAGTGCTATAGTGTCTTGAGGTACTATTTCTCCCAGCACATGGAGAATAGCAGGGGGGGCAGCTGTTTTTTTCAGATTTTCAGGGTATTCCCGATCCCAATAAGTTACTATTTTTACTCCTAATTTTCGCGCCTTATTGAACTGGTCCTGGGCATAGCGGACATCAGTTTTTTTGTTCAGGATATTTAGGGCTAATCTTTTGTCGATTCCCTCTACTTTGGTCAATTCGGCAAAAGAGGCTTGAAATACTGCCGAAGGATTTTTGAATCGCGCGATTAAATTCCGGGTGCGGGTGCCGCCAATTCCGGGGATAGAGTCCAATCGCAACAGGGCAATTTTTTCGCTATCATCAAAGTAACTCAACTGCAGTGGCCTCTTGTTGGAGCTTGCACAACTTATCACGAATCAATTGCAACAACTGATCCAATCCTTCTCCAGAGACTGCTGAAATCGGGCAAACAGGAAGTCCCAAGTCAGGAATTTTTTCCCACCAGGAGTCTGCCGGCTGTAAATCCATTTTGGTCAAAGCAATAATAGCAGGTTTTTTTAGTAGTGTTGGGCTGTAGGATTCCAGCTCCTGCCGCAACACCTGGTAATCCCGTAGAATATCTGGACTGATACATTCAATCATGTAAAGTAAGATGCGTGTGCGTTCGATGTGTCGTAAGAATCGAATGCCCAGGCCTTTACCTTTATGTGCCCCTTCGATAAGTCCTGGGATGTCTGCCATCACACAGCTTTCATACTCGTTCAACTTTACCAGACCGAGGTTAGGTTGCAAGGTAGTGAAAGGATAATTAGCAATTTTAGGGCGCGCCGCCGACACCCGAGCTAACAAGGTAGATTTCCCAACATTAGGAAGCCCTACTAACCCCACATCAGCAATCAGTTTTAATTCCAGCTCGATGTATCGTTCTTCGCCTTTAGTGCCTGGTTCGGCATACCGGGGGGCTTGATTGGTAGATGTAGCAAAAGCAGCATTACCTCGTCCACCTTTCCCACCTTTTGCAACAATAAATCGGTCTTTGGGCAAGATCAGGTCTGTTAATACTTCTCCCGTATTAGCATCTTTTACTACTGTACCTGGGGGAACGTAAATTATTTTATCCCGGCCGCGCCGCCCATGCCTGTTGCCCCCTTGGCCATGTCCTCCTCGCTCAGCCCGGAAATGTTGCCGATAATGAAAATCCAACAAAGTATGTAGCTGGTCGTTTACTTCTAAAATCACATCGCCACCATCACCACCATCACCACCATTGGGACCACCTCGGGGCACATATTTTTCGCGTCGGAAGCTGACACACCCACTCCCCCCATCTCCAGCTTTTACCTGAATTTTCGCATGGTCTACAAACATTAGACAACCTGGTTAAACATAAAAAAAGGCAGATTGACCCCCCTTCCGCCTTTTTCATACTCTCAGGAAATAAAACTCAATCTATTTTCTCTTCCACTACCATAGTCCGGGCAAAATTGTCACCCCAACGTAATCCTTGTACATCGTTAAAAATAAAATAAAGCTCGATAGCAAAAACAACAGTGGCAATAAGAGACCCTAAAAATGGAACGAAACGAAATAGCCCTGGGATAAAAAAAATGAGATTACGTTTAACAGAATCTGTAATATCGCCCGGGCGTTTCATATCTACGTTTACTACCCTCAAACCAAAGACCTTTTTCCCCAGACTCTGACCACTGTGTAAACCATCTTTTACTAGTAAATACCCACCAGCCAAAATCCAAGCAAAATAGTCTCCCACCCGAGCCCAGAAAAATAGAAAGATATAAATTACTAAATAAACCAGCGCATCGACGATAAATGCAACAATTCTTTTAGTTGGATCTGTTTTACTGTAGTTATCAACCACCTAATTCCCTTTCTTTTTTTCTAAGCAGTTATTGAAATAATAATAAATTTTTCTATAAAAGTCAATCATTTTTTATTAGAACATAAAAAAAGCGGAATCTTTGTTGATTCCGCTTAATCAAAACCTGCGGCTATTTAGAGGGCAAGATTTTGTACATCCCAGTACCGCAAACAACACATTTTCCTTTTAGAGCAGGCCTCCCATTCTTCATAGTTACTTTTTCGACGTCTTTCATCTCCCTTTTTGCTTTACACTTCACACAAAAAGCAGTTTCAGCCACCGCGATCACCTCCTTTCATGGGCAAAAATTAGGTGCTTAAACTTACATCCTCATTTATCCCATTCCCAACCCTGTATATTTTATTTTAAACTTTTTTTGGAAAAAGTCAATAGAAAAATAAGCTCAATTAAAAAAACAGTAAAATTAATTCTCCACCAACGTAGATTCCCCCTACACTCTGAGACTCTAAAGTATTACCCTCTTCCAAACCTGCTGAAGAGAGTTCTATCTCCAGACCTAAGATAAGTTTATCAGTTAAATAATGTTCATAACCAGTTGAAATATAAAAACCTCTGGGACGATAATGGCGTGAACGGAATCCCTCTGAAAGCAAGAAAGTCCCGTCTTTTTTTTCATCAATGAAAAAGAAAACCAACCCCATTCCAAAGAAGCTGCGGGCGTCACTACCCCAAGCAGGTGAATAATGCCGATATCCAAAACAAAGCCATTTTTCTTCCCATAATTGCTCTCGATGTTGTCCAGTAGTAGGATCAAATAGTGTATTTCCTTTCCTGAAATATCTACCTTTTACCAGCAACAAAGAAGAGGAAGAAAGTGCGTAACCAAGATGGCCGGCGTAAACTACTCCTAAACGACTACCATAGTAATTTTCAAAATTAGCAATAGAGAGCCTAAAAAGACCACCCCCCACACCCATATTCAAACGAGGGGACCTTTCACCGAATACATACGCTTTTGCAGACAAACTAAATACTGAAAAATAAAGAGTAGTTAATAAAATTAGCTTCCTTATCTGCATAACATCTTGTCAATCCTTATTTGGATGTGTTATTTCTTCTTTCTCAGTTTGGTATTGATCAAGGCAGTGTTGTACTTTTCTTTCCACAGGATACCACCAGCGAAAAAGCATTCCTCCAATTAATACACCTACACCATCAGCAATCCAATCCATAATGGATGCATCCCGACCCGGGACAAATATTTGATGCAATTCGTCAGTGATTCCGTACACCAGTGCCAGAGTGATTGCTAATCGAAAAACCTTCGTAGAATTTTGTAGCTTAGGATAAAAATACAGTGCTCTGGTTATCAAAAAACCAAAGATTCCATATTCAATCAAGTGGGCGATTTTATCTTCCCAATTTATCCCTATTTCCGGTACTGAAAGAGATTCAAAGGAGGAACCCACAAAGATCAGAATAGCAAAGACAATTGCTGGAAATTGGTACAATAGAAATCGGCGCATAGTCAAAATAGTCTCCTGAATGGTGTTCGTTTCGTATCTTCTTCTACATTTCCGCGTTCGATTGTTTGGAGTGCTGCAGGGACATGGTTTTGAATATCGCTGGCAATCATTCCCCGTTCGCCCAGAGATTCTTTTGCCAGGTCACCGGCTAAACCGTGCACGAAGGCTCCAGCGACGGCAGCTTCTAATGGTGGCATCCCCTGGGCCAAAAATCCGGCGATGATACCAGTAAGAACATCGCCACAACCAGCCGTAGCCATCCCAGAGTTAGCGGTTAAATTGAAATAAATATTGCCCCGAGGGTCACCTATAATAGTCGGCACTCCTTTTAACAATAGTACCTTCCCCAAAATAGTAGCCCACTCACGGACTATCTGAACCCTATTTTGCAGTATTTCCTCATTAGATTTTTGAATCAAACGTGCGAGTTCTCCTACGTGGGGAGTTAAGATCACATCGGCAGGATATTGGCGGATAAGTTCAATCTCACTACCTCGGTGATTTTCCCTTCCATTATGGCATTCAGACTTTTGGGCAGTGCGAGGATAGCCATCCCAGCTCCGCTTTTCAGCACACTCATAGAACTTAAAGCAGCAGCCCCGGTGAGACCAGTGGACCCGGCAAATAGCAAAACTTTGCCAAAGGTATTCTTGTAACCATTTGGTCGTCGTTGGGGAAGCATCCGCCGAACGTCTTCAGTAGTTGCAATAAACTTTTGAGAATTAACTTTTTGGTAAACCGATGAGGGGATGTTCAGATCAGCTACTAAAAGCCTACCGCCATAAGCACGCCCAGGATAAAAAAGCATTCCCGTCTTGATGTTCCCCATTGTTACTGTCATTTCTGCCCGAACCCCAACCCCTAACAGATTACCATCGTCATTGTTCACCCCAGAAGGGGCATCAATTGCTACAATAGGCACTCTTTGAGAATTCAACCATTCAATCGCCAGGCGGTACAGGCCTTTAACTTCTCCTTTGACCCCGGTACCTAACAAAGCATCCACAAAAATATCGGCTTGTGGCAAAGAGGATGAAAACTCCGTCCAATCTAAAATTTCCTGAATCGTCAAGCCTGAAGCTTGGGCAATTTCAAGATTCACCTTGGCATCCCCGGCAACAGCATCTTTATCGCCCAAAAGGAAAATCTGCACCCGTGCTCCCATAGCAGCCAAATGCCGACCGACAACAAATCCATCGCCCCCGTTGTTGCCTTTACCGCAAAGAATGACAATTGCCTTCCCCGAAACAGGAGCATAGTATTGAGCAATTGCCTGGGCAGTTTTAAGCCCCGCATTTTCCATCAGCACTATGCCGGGAATCCCAATCTCATCTATCATGATACGGTCGATCCGACGCATCTCGTCGGCAGTTACAACTACTTCCATTGCAGTGCCCCTTGCTATTTGTGTGACTGGATATTTAGAAAAACCAAAGCGATGGCATAGTCTCCATCGTGGGAAAGACTAACTTGGAGGTTAGCATCGAATAGTTGCTTTCGAAAACACTCCGAGACGAGCAAGGTTGGTTTCCCCCCTTCGAGAATTCCTATTTCACAATCCTTCCAGCTTACAGGTTCTTGAATATGCTCACTTACAGCTTTTATGAAAGCTTCTTTAGCAGCAAAGCGAGCAGCCAACGATGCGTAAATGGCTCTCCCCTTTTTTTGGTAACAATAATCGATTTCCTGTGAAGAAAAGACACGCTTTAGAAATCGATCTCCCCATCGTTCTACTGCATGCTGAATACGAGAAATTTTTACCAGGTCGATGCCAATATTCGTCATGTTCAAACCTCTACTTTCAAAATTCAGTATACGACAGTTCAACGTTTTTGTCAAGTCTTTTTTTAATCAAATGTAATTTTCACTTGACAAAATCAAAAATTTTTATTAAAATCAAACGTTGAAGAACCTGTTAAAAATTGGAATTAAAAGAAGGAGGAACAATGGCTAATTTGAACTTTAACTATCGGGATTTATTTCGTTCGGCAAGGCTTGCATTTAGCCTGCAAAGAATTTGGATTAACTTTGTGGGACTGGCTGTGGGGTATGCTGTGTACCTGATCTTCACCTATATTAGCTTACTTAGTGCTGGCAACTCATGTACTGCAATCTGGGAACGTTTTGCACTTGTACCTTGTGTTTGTGGTATGGAATTACCCTGGTACAGCTGGATCATCTACGTTGTGGGTATCCTTGCCTCGTTAGCTGTCATCTTACTAACCAACACGGCTGTATCACGGGCTGTTTACATGAACCTCAAAGGCGAAACCTTTTTCACCTGGAAAGAAGCTTTCAGTTTTGCCTTCAAACGTTGGGGGTCCGTAGTAGCAGCTCCTACCGCCATTATCGGCATTATTGCTTTCTTTGTGGTCGGCGCCCTGATTATGGGCTTGCTTGGTCGTATTCCCTATGTAGGAGAGTTGGGCACATCATTCCTTACCCTTTTCTACATGGGTTCTGCTTTATTTGTTTTTTTCCTGCTATTGGTACTTGCGGTGGCTTTGTTTTTTGTACCGGCAATTGTGGCTACCACAAATGAGGATGCTTTTGAAGCAGTCTTTCAATCTTTCTCAATTTCCACCAGTCAACCCTGGCGAATTGTAGTCTATGGAGTTCTGGTAGGAGCAATTGAATTGCTGGGATTGCTCATTTTGGCTTTTTCGGTAAAAATTGCCTGGAATATTTTCGTTTTTCTATTCACTCCTTCTATGGGCGATAAATTTGTCAATTTTGCTACAAATGGACTTTATCTGCTGCAGAGCTGGCTTTACCCTACTATGAACTGGGCTGATTATCTTCTGGGTGATTATGTTCGCTATTTCTATTTCGCCAAGGATTTTATGCCCGTCGAACTTCCCATCACCGGCGAAATCTCCTCTTATATCTTTGCTATCTCCATGCTAATTGTTGCCGGTGTAGTAGTAGCCTATGGCGAGGCAATTGGCAACAGTGGCGTTACTTTAATGTACCTCATTATGCGAAAAAAATATGATGGTGAAAATCTGTTAGAGCGCAAAGAAGAAGAGGAAGAGAAAGAGGAGAAAAAAGAAGAAGCTGAGGCAGAGTTGACCGAAACTAAACCCGAAGAGGAAAAAGAAAAAAACGAAAGCAAAACTGAAGAAGAAAAGAAAAAAGAGGAATGAAATAACTGAACGTTAAGTTTCAAGGAAAATATTAGCTAAACTGTACAAGCGATTTCCAAAGAGGCACAGAGAACTACATGTGCCTCTTGCTGTTTGTGTGCTAAGTATTCACCTAAAGGCAAACAAAATGAAATCTAGCACAGAAGACAATACTATTCAAAAAATCCGATTAGATAAGTGGTTAAAAACTACTCGCTTAGCTCGCACTCGTTCGCAGGCTGAAAAACTATGCGAAGCCCGACGGGTAAAAGTGAATGGACATACGGTCAAACCTTCAAAACTAATTCATATTGGCGATACCATCACTATCCGATACAAAACTCGCAATCGTAGTTTTGAGGTATTAGGAATTACACATAAAAGCATAGCGGCTGAAGAAGCACGTCAGCTCTATGCAGAACATCTGCCCAAGTTATCAGAGGAATCAGCTAAACTTTTGGAAGTTTACCTTCGTCAGGACCGATTAACACGCAGGCAACGCAAAAATAAGGGGCGACCAACCAAAAAAGAACGCCGTCAACTGGAAAAACTTCGAGGCTGGTAATGAAAAATTGGCAACAAATCCTTCAAAGTAGCGTTACAACTACCGAACAGCTTTCCAAGTTTGTCCAAATCAATACTCAACAAGTGGAACAAGTAATTCAACACTACCCTATGAAGATTAATCCTTATTTTTTAAAATTAGCTATTAAAAAAGGACCGTCCCTACTACGGCAGGTGTTACCTGATATTCGAGAACTCTACGATGACGTTTGTCAAGCAGATCCCTTGGGGGAAGAAAAAAACAGTCCAGTGCCTAATTTGATTCATCGATATCGAGACCGTGTGTTGCTTATGGTTTCGCAGGAATGTGCTATTTATTGCCGTTTTTGTACGCGCAAACGCCGAGTGGGGCGTAATGGCTTTAAAATCACTCGGGAGTCTATCGAAAAGGGTATTGATTACATTAAAAGACACCGGGAGGTTCGCGATGTTCTTATTTCAGGTGGGGATCCGTTATTATTGAGCGATGAACAATTAGATTGGATTCTGGCGGCAGTACGAGATATCCGGCACGTAGAAATTGTGCGCATTGGTAGTCGAGTGCCCGGTGCTTTACCCCAACGAGTGACACCCCATTTAGCCAAAGTATTACGAAAATATCATCCTTTGTACCTCAACATACATTTTAATCATCCAGATGAAATCACAAAAGAAAGTAGTCAAGCTTGCCAACTGTTGGCCGATGCCGGTATTCCCTTGGGCAGCCAAACTGTGCTGCTTCGGGGGATAAATGACAATGCAGAAGTTTTAGCAGCGCTGATGAAAAAATTGCTCGCCATTCGAGTAAGGCCATACTATCTTTTTCAAGCTGATCCGGTTAAAGGAATCAGCCATCTTCGTACGTCCATTGAGGTGGGAATTCATCTAATAGAAAAGCTGCGTGCTAATCTTTCGGGAATGGCGGTACCCGATTATGTGGTTGATGTGCCTGGCAACGGCGGAAAAATCCCCTTGCTACCACAGTATCTTGTGGAGCTAAATGAAAAGGAAGCAGTATTGCGGAGCTATCAGGGAGAAATTTATTCTTATCCACAAAAACCCGATTTGCATCCTTCTGCACACTAAACTTCCAAATCGGAATTCCTCTACCAACCTAATCTACACTGAAAATTTTTAACCAGTTGATAATCTCGTCTTGATTAAACATGACTCAAAATGCCGAAATTCTCATATTCCCTAGAAAAATTTGATTGTAATTTCCCCAGCAATTTATTACATTAGAAATAACTGTTGCCCTGACCTGGAAGAAAAATCTTGTCCGAAGTATCAACTTACTAACCTTATGTTAATACCAATGAATAATAAGTTTACATTTTTGTTTCTAACATTGTGTTGCTATTTTATCTCATCCTGGACAATTTCGGATTTGAGCTGGGCTCAGTGGGCAGATACATTAACAGTAATCCAGCAGAATCAATCGAACTGGTTCCCCACCTCTGAGACCCGCTGGCAAAGTCCACTAATTGGCGAATGGATTTACAGACTTAAAGGTGAAAAGCACTGGAGGAAAATTCAGTTACCACACACGATTAATGCTTGTCCAACGAAAAAAGCAGACGGGATTTGGTTTTTCAGAAGAACATTCGTAGTACCAAATCGTTGGCAAAACAAACGATGGTATTTAGTACTAAATGGAGTGAATTCTGTTTGCGATGTTCGAATCAATAATCGTTTTGTTGGATATTACACTCATGGGTATTGTCCGGTGGTTATTCCTTTGGATGACAACCTTGTCCAAGTTGCCCAACGTAATGAAATTGAACTAAAAATAGACACCCGCTTTAGCAACCGGGGAGAAAATCTGCTTCCACACATCAGCTTTTTGTCTCCATGCAGACCAAAGGGAATTTTTCGCGATTTGTTTTTCTACATCGAACCTGGCCTTGGGCTTAGCAAAACGAAACTCCAATTTCTTCCTAATAGCGATTTTTCGAAATGGACACTGCGATATGAAGTAGAAATTGCAGCCAAAACACTACAACAGGAATTACCACCTGGCACCTTTTCAGTGCAAAAATCTTTACTATTGGAATTGCAAATCGCTGATCCTGATGCCAACAATCGAAAAATAGCTGCGTATTCGACATCAATCAATGTTTCCAGCGATACCGCTAACGTTTTTACCGGGGAGTTTAAGTTGAAAAATATCATCCCCTGGTCACCTACTACACCAAAAATCTATCATCTTGATATTTATCTTAAAGAGAAACACAAGGTATTAGACCATCTGGTTTACAAAATTGGATTTCGGCATATTGAAATCCGGGAAGGGAGTCTGTGGCTTAATGGTAAACCTGTGACAATTCATGGTGTCACAGTAGTAGAGGGTGTACCATTACAACGAAAGCCTCGTTTCTACGTAACTCAAGCTAAATCACTGAATGCTAATGCCATCTACTGGCCTTTCCCGCCGAGCCCTGAAGTTTTAGATGAATGCGACCAGACGGGCTTGCTAAGTATCGTGGGGTTGCCTTTGTGGAATACTCCAGGTGTCTTTCTTCAAGATAAAAGAGCAATAACTGCAGCCAAAGCTTATTTGGCAAGTCTCCAATTATTGATTCAATTTCACCCCTCGGTATTATCCATCAGTCTGGGCAGCGGCTTCGATTTGGGTCACTCCGGCAGTTTGTCCTTTCTTCAAAGTGTAACTTCAGCAATAAAATTGCCTCCAGGTACTGTGCCACTTATGGCTGGATTTCGCACTACCGACTTTGTACCAGATGCCGAGGCTCTGATAAAAAAAGCATCATTGGGTCTAATCTACTTAAACCTTACTGACTTTCGCAAATCAGAGCTAACAACTGTTGTGCAGCGATGGCGTGACATCTTACCTCCTCAAACAGGGTTACTTGTAGAAATTGGTGCACCTTACATTCAATCCCGTTGCAACTCGGAAGATGTTTCTAATTTCGAGACCCAGCAAGCGCACAATATTCAGCAAATGTTAATCAACTTAAATCAAGACCAAGTTGCTGGAGAATTTGTCCTGGCTTTAGCAGATTGGCGAGCCCAGTACCCCTCGATACTGACACCGTGTAATAGTTTACAGATTTTCCCATTTGGGTTGATGAATCAAAATTGCAAACCGCGCATGGCTTGGAAGGTAGTACAAAATTTTTATCGGGGGAATTCAGATGCTACTTTGTTGCCCCTTGAATTGGGAAATTCAGAAGATGAAATTTTCATCCTCTGGGGATTTGGAGTACTAATTTTGTTTGCTTATTTTTTCAGAAGGGATTACCGCTTTCGAGGCAATTTTATTCGAGTACTGGTACGGCCCCGAGGATTCTTTGCTGAACTCAAAGAGGCAAGAAAAATCTTCCTGAGCCATTCTCTTCTCACCGTTTTTATCGCTGCTTCTACGCTGTCCTTAATATTAGCGGGGCTATTTTACCATTTGCGCGAGAGTGTATTGTTCGATTTTATCTTATCTTTGTTCAGTATCCATACTGATTTCAAACGGCAACTTGTCACTTTCATCTGGCACCCGACAGGATTAATAGCACTTTTTACATTAGGAATTATGCTCTGCCTTTCGGTTTTCGCTGGATATCTAAAATTACTTTCGATGCTTACAAGTCGGTTTGTACCCTTTCGGAATACTTTCACTTTCATTTTTTGGTTGAGCGGAATATTCGTTTTTTTACTACCGATTGCGTTGTCGTTTGTACGACTTATCAACTTTCCCCAGTTACATCTCTGGTCTTTCCTCTTAATCATGGTATTTGTCGCCTGGTTTATTTATCGGATTTTTATTGGAATACAAATTATGTGCGATCTTAAGCCAGGAATCGTGGCGATTATTTTGCTCTCTAGTCTATTAATATTAACATTGCTTTTTTACTGGGCTTACGACTATCATATAAGCATAAAAGCTCATCTTGGGTATTTGTATCATATCTGGAAATATGGACATTTTTGAAGTAAGGAGACACTTTCATGTATTTGGCTAAACTGCAAATTAAGGGGTTCAAATCCTTTGCCCGCAAAACAGAGTTAGTATTCAATGATGGAATTACCGCTATTGTGGGTCCCAACGGCTGTGGTAAAACAAACATCATAGATGCTATCCGCTGGGTGTTGGGGGAGCAGAAACCAGGGGTGTTACGCGGAGAAAGAATGGACAATGTCATCTTTTCTGGTACTCAGCGAGTAAAACCCCAGGCAATGGCCGAGGTGTCTCTTACCATTCAGAACACACGTGGTGTATTACCTGTAGAATACTCAGAGGTAGTTGTAACGAGACGTTTGTACCGTTCAGGAGAAAGTGAATATTTACTTAATAAAACTCCTTGCCGCTTAAAAGATGTGCAAGATTTATTTATGGACACCGGCATGGGGCCAGATTCTTACTCGGTAATTGAACTGAAAATGATAGAATCTATTCTCAGTAATAACGCAGAAGAGCGTTTGCGGCTGTTTGAGGAAGCAGCGGGAATTAATAAATACAAACAGCACCGCCGTGCCACCATCAAAAAATTGGAAGCTACTGAGGTTGACCTCAATCGAGTTAATGATATTATTGCCGAAGTTGAACACAATGTAAATTCATTAAAACGCCAGGTAAGTAAAGCTGAACGCTACAAAAAACTAACCATGGAAATAGAAGCTTTGGACATTCGCATTGCTTCACTGGAATACACCAATATTCTAAAAGAATTGCAACCCTTAAAGAAACAACTTGACCAGAAAGAAAAGGATTGGCAAGCAAACAGGACGGAACTATCCAGAGAAGAAGCAACCGTGGAAAAATTGAAGGCTGAGATATTAACTTTGGAAGAACACTTAAGTAATCTGCGACGGGAAATAGAACAAGTGATGGAATTGATTCACAACAAAGAAAATGACATAGCAGTTAACCAGGAGCGACAACGCTCTTTTAACGAAAAAGTAGACCGTTATCAGAAAGAGAAGGTGCAAGCCAAAAAGCGACAGGAAATATTGACCACCCATTTGCAGCAAAGTCGGCCGAAATTAGTTTCCCTGCAAGAAAAGCTCGATAGTTTAAAAATGAAATTCCGTTTAAAGAGTCAGGAATTGGATGAGGCCGAAAAAGTTTTAGTACGCCGTCGGCTCGA
>MZGM01000045.1 GCA_002085035.1 Candidatus Zhuqueibacterota bacterium 4484_219 | reverse complement strand
CTCCGGTAAGATGCAGGAGGTATTTCGGTTAGTGGAAAAAGTATGTACTGAAGATACCACCGTTCTCATTCGGGGTGAAAGTGGAACAGGCAAAGAACTTATCGCCATAGCCATTCATCAAAACAGTCCCAGAGTCAACAAGCCCTTTGTAGCAGTCAATTGCGCTGCCATTCCAGAAAATTTACTAGAAAGCGAACTGTTCGGTTACGAAAAAGGAGCTTTCACTGGAGCAGACAAACGAAAATTAGGACGCTTTGAGCTGGCTGGAGAAGGAACTATTTTCCTCGACGAAATCGGTGACTTCTCTCCAGCTCTACAGGCCAAATTGCTGCGCGTATTACAAACCAGACAAATAGAACGTCTGGGCGGAACGGAGAGTATTCCCATCAAAGCACGGGTAATTGCAGCTACCCATCAAAATCTAGAGGAATTATTAAAACAGGGAAGTTTTCGCGAAGACCTTTATTATCGGATTAATGTTTTTCCAATATTTTTACCCCCTCTCCGAGAACGCACCGAAGACATTCCTGCTTTAGTAGAACATTTCTTAAAAAAATACGGTAAACCTCAAACTCAAATTACACCTGAGGCGTTAAAAATATTGACCAAATATCCTTGGCCAGGCAATGTGCGGGAATTGGAAAATGTAATCGAGCGAGCAATAATTTTATCTGAGGGTGACAAAATTCGTCCTGAGGATCTACCTCCGCATCTCCAACAACATAAATCCACCTCTCAACCAATCGAACTCCTTGAAAAGGGACTTTCCCTGAGGGAAATGGAGAAACAACTTCTTCGGCAAGCATTAGAAAAAGCAGCAGGCAACAAAAGTCAAGCAGCTAAATTATTAGGTATCACACGGCGCAAACTTTATTCAATGATGGAACGCCTGAAACTCGAGTTTTGATTAGTTACTTATACTGCCTTTACTTCTGTGACACCAGATACCTTATCCATCAGCACTCGACGGATACCACTATGCAAAGTCATTTCCGCCATTGGACAACCATGACAGGCCCCTTTCAGACGTAAAGTTACCACACCATCTTCGCTCACATCTATCAACTCTACGTCTCCTCCATCAGCTTTTAGCCAACCCCGAATTTCCTCCAGTACCTTTTCTACTTGTTCACGCATGAATCTCTCCCTTTCCTTCGCCTCATGGTTAAAGATAATGTTTTTCCTTAGCAAATTGCATTAACTCATCGCGAAACTTAGGATGAGCAATTTGAATCAGGGCTTCTGCACGTTCACGCCTACTCTTTCCATGCAAATACGCCACACCATGTTCGGTCACCACATAATGGACATCGCCTCGGCTGGTTACTACCCCGGCTCCCTCTTTCAAATGAGAAACAATACGAGAAATTGTATCCCCTTTAGCTGTGGAGGGTAAGGCAATGATTGGTTTTCCTCCTTTTGAGCGAGCAGCACCCCGAATAAAATCAACCTGTCCCCCAAATCCCGAATAGATATGATAGCCCATGGAATCAGAACAAACCTGTCCGGTAAGGTCTACTTCTAAAGCAGAATTGATGGCAACCATTTTCTCATTTTGGGCGATAATAAAGGGATCATTAGTGTATTCAGTAGGATGTACTTCCAATATTGGGTTATCATCTACGTAATCATATAACTTAGAAGTTCCTAATACAAATGTTGCTATCACCTTACCGGGATGGAGAGTTTTTTTTGCTCCCGTAACAATCCCAGCCTCTATAGCCTCCATTATTCCATCCGAACACATTTCGGTATGGATGCCTAAATCCTTTTTGTCTTTAACAAAAAATAATGTCGCATTAGGAATACCCCCAATTCCAAGTTGCAAAGTAGCACCATCTTCAATCAAGTTTGCAATATGGAAACCGATTTGCTTTTCTACTTCGCTAAATTCGTCCAACTTGAGTTCGGGTAGATCTTCCGAGACCTCAACAATCTTGTCGATTCGTGAGATATGGACAAAAGAGTCGCCTAAAACCCGCGGCATTTTTTCGTTGACTTGAGCAATAACAGTTTTAGCATTCTCCACTACTGCTTTAGTAGCTAATACCTCTACTCCGTAGGAAAGAAATCCATGCTCATCAGGCGGGGCAGTATGAATAATAGCCACATCGACGGGCAAAGCACCGGAAGTAAAAAGAGCAGGGACTTCATGCAAAAATATCGGTACATAATCTGCGCGGCCTTCATTCACAGCGTCACGATCAGCACTGCCTACGAAAAGTGAACGATGGCGAAAATGACCTTCCATCTCCGGTTGCGCAAGTGGGCCATCCCCCAGAAGCAACACATGTACAATTTCAACATTTCTCAGTTCATCCTTCCGCTCAGCCAAAGCATGTAAGAGTACGTACGGAGTAGCAGCGTTTCCGGAAACAAAAACCCGATCCCCGCTTTTAACCACTGAAACCGCCTCTTCAGCACTAACAATCTTTGAACGATAAGAATAAATCCATTTCATATGTTATCATGAAGTTAAGATTATGGATTTTGGTTTCCCAACAATGATGCCAGGGGCTTATATTCCAAACCAAAGCCTTCAGTAATATTAGGGTTAGTACAAACACCATTGAAGGTATAAACCCCGCGGGCCAATGCTCGGTTTCGGCGGAGAGCTTCCACTATGCCAAAATCTGCTATTTCCTGAATGAAGGGCAACGAAGCGTTGCTAAAAGCATAAGTAGCAGTCCGAGCCACTTTGGTGGGCATATTAGGCACGCAGTAATGAGTCACATTATCCTCAACATAGGTTGGATGAGAAATTGTGGTAGGACGAGATGTCTCAATACAACCGCCTTGATCAATCGACAAGTCAATAATTAAAGAGTTAGGGCGCATGGAACGAACCATTTCGCGAGTTACCAAAATGGGGGTTCGTTGCCCATGAACCAATACTGCACCAATCAAAACGTCAGCAAATTTAACAGCTTTTTCAATATTGTATCGATTGGAAATAGTAGTAATTACTCGCTTATTGAACAGCTCATTTATTCGCTGCAATTTTTTTAGGTTATGGTCTATGACAATAACCTGGGCACCCAGCCCAATAGCGGCTCGAGCAGCAGAAGTGCCCGCTCTTCCGCCTCCTAAGATCACAACATTTGCCGGTGGTACCCCAGCGATGCCACCCAACAAAATTCCTCGTCCACCATAATCACTTTGCAAATATTGACAAGCTACCTGGATGCAAATCTGCCCCGCTATCTCACTCATTGGCATTACAATAGGCAAGCTACCGTCATCTTCCTCAATTACTTCATATCCGATAGCAGTAACTTTTTTTTTCAGCAATGTTTGTACCCATTCTTTTCGCGCTATCGCCAAATGAAAGGCGGCCATAAAAATCTGATTAGGCAACATGCGATTGTATTCCTCTGCTGTGGGTGGAGCTATTTTGACAACCAGGTCCGACCGACCATAAATCTCATCATCATTGTAAACAATAGTAGCACCTTCTTTTAGATAATCTTCATCGTAAAACCGACTTATTTCACCTGCCCCAGATTGCACAAAAACCTTGTGATTCCGCAGCACCAGAGCTCGGGTATTAGCTGGAGTAATAGCCACCCGTCCTTCACGCTGAGGGTTCTCTTTTAATACACCGATATTCATCGAACGCCCTATTGTTTATGAAGCAAATTACGAATGGTCGATTTTAACTCGTCCAAATCGGAGGATTTGATCAGATAAGCATCTGCTAACCAGGAGCTGAAATCATCTTTGTAATTGGCATAAGCCGTGTTAATAACAACCTTAAGATTACGTTTCTTTAGGAGCATCTCTTCAAGAGCTTCCAAACCATTCATGCCAGTTAACCGGATATCCAGAACTATTAAATCCACACTATCGCCATTTATTTTTTGAACAGCTTCCTCTCCCGATTCAGCAGAGATTACTCGATATCCCTCCCGAGTAAGCTCACGTTCGTACAATAATCGCAAACTCTCTTCATCTTCTACTACTAAAATAGTTTCCATATTTTCACCTCCCTTCATCAATTAGTCTCTGGTAACCATCCGGGAAGCACCAGAGACAATTGCAATGTTACTACTAAAAAATATCGAGTTTACTGTACTAACACAACTCCTGAGCATCTACTACGGCGATTGCAGTCATATTTACAATATCATTGACTTCAGCGCCACGCTGCAGGACATGAACAGGCTTCCGCATACCCATAAGAATAGGCCCAATAGCTTCTGCGCCGCCGATTCTTTGCATTAACTTGTAAGCAATATTTCCAGCTTCCAGATCAGGAAAGATAAGAATATTTGCTGGTCCCTTCAACTGAGAAAAGGGATAAGTTTCCTCAATAATTTCCGGCACCACAGCCGTATCGGCCTGCATTTCTCCGTCAACCATAAGTTCTGGTGCTCGTTCTTGAACAATTTCGGTAGCCCTACGTACTTTTTCTGCCAATGGATGCCGTGTACTGCCAAAATTTGAAAAAGAAAGCATGGCAATTTTAGGTGTAACATCAAAACGTTTTGCCACTTCGGCAGCACACAAGGCGATCTCGGCCAATTCCTCGGCAGTTGGTTCAATATTTACTGTGGTATCGGCAAAAAACATTGCCTCGTTCTTGGTAATAATGATGTAAAGACCAGATACTCGTTTTACGGTCTCCCTCATCCGTATTACTTGAAGAGCAGGGCGAATAGTTTCCGGATAATGTTGAGTTATGCCCGAGATGAGACCATCAGCATCTCCCATGTGAACCATCATCGCACCGAAGTAATTTTTATTAGCCATAAATTCACGAGCTTCTACCAATGTTACTCCTCGTCGCTGGCGCAATCGATAAAATTCCTGAACATAGTCCTCAAAACGGTCCCAGTTGGTTGGGTCAATAATTTTTAATTTTTTGAGGTCAAGATTAAGGTTTTTAATTTTTTTCTTAATAACACGTTCATTACCCAATAGGATGGGAACTGCGATTTTTTCATCGAGAATGATTTGACTGGCACGTAAAATTTTGCTTTCTTCTCCTTCTGGAAACACGATCCTCTTAGGTGCAGCTTTTGCTTTGTTGATAATCACCCGCATGATCTCACGTGATTTTCCCAGCAGTATTTCCAGATGTTCTCGATATTTATCCAAGTCAATTTGGATGCGAGCGACACCAGTTTCCATAGCTGCTTTAGCAACTGCTGGTGCCTCCCACAATAGCACTCGGGGGTCCAACGGCTTGGGAAGAATGTAATCTCGTCCGAAGGAAAGGTAGCTCTCGCCATAGGCTTTTAGCACTGAATCGGGGATATCTTCTTTGGCCAAATCAGCTAAAGCTCGGGTTGCTGCAAGTTTCATTTCTTCATTAATAGCGCGTGCACGTACATCTAATGCACCTCGAAAAATAAAGGGGAAACACAGCACGTTATTGACCTGATTAGGACAATCCGAACGACCTGTTGCTATGATTGCATCTGGCCTGGCAGCTTTAGCGTCTTCATAACTAATTTCGGGATCAGGATTCGCCATAGCAAAAATAATAGGATTATCAGCCATCGAACGCACCATTTCCTTGGTCACACAATTCGGCCCCGAAAGCCCCGTAAATACATCAGCACCTTTCAGCGCATCTGCTAAAGTTCGGCAATCAGTCTCTGCTGCAAACTCTTCTTTGAACCGATTCATTTTTTCCTTGCGCCCTTTGTAAATAACTCCTTTGGTATCGCACATAATGATATTTTCCTTCTTAACCCCTAAACTCACATAATAGCGAGCACAGGCGATACCTGCTGCCCCAGCACCGTTGAATACTACTCGCACATCCTCAATTTTCTTACCTGCTAATTCTAAAGCATTCAGCAAAGCAGCCCCAGAGATAATTGCTGTACCATGCTGATCATCATGAAAAACCGGAATATTCATTTGCTGTCTTAATTGTTCCTCAATGTAGAAACATTCTGGAGCCTTAATATCCTCTAAATTAATTCCACCAAAAGTAGGTTCTAAAAGCTTCACTACTTTAACCACATCATCAGGATCCTTCGAGGCAATTTCCAGATCAAATACATCAATGTCTGCAAATCGTTTGAATAACACTCCCTTCCCTTCCATCACTGGCTTGCCTGCAATTGGACCAATATCGCCCAATCCCAAAACAGCAGTGCAATTCGACACCACCGCTACCAGATTACCTCGGGCAGTATAATTAAAAACTTCATCAGGATTTTCATTAATTACCCTGCATGGCGCTGCCACTCCCGGAGTATAGGCCATTGACAAATCACGCTGAGAAATACAAGGCTTACTGGAAATAACTTCGATTTTACCCTTGCGTCCCTGGCTATGATATTCCAGGGCATCTTGGTCACGAATTAACATCTATCCTCCAGGAAATTGTAGTTATGCAGTAAAGTTATGATACGCAAACCACAAAGTCAAGCAATTTCCCAAATCTTTCAGATTTTTAAAAAGTTAGAATTACACCAGCTTGCGGGACCAGGAACGTTTAGTCGCCCCTGGTCCCTACACACCTTCCTATCTTAAGCTGCACCTACGGTTTTTTTGATCCAATCGGTAGTTACTGATTTTGGCCGTACAATTGGCAAACCAAGAGCACGATTCATCACCGCTTGCGAACAAACACCCATGGCTCGGGAAATACCAAAGATGACAGTATAGTAGTCGAATTCTTTCATGCCGTAATGATAAAGAAGTGCTCCCGAACCCGCATCCACATTTGGCCATGGATCCTTAACCTTTTGTAGTTGTTTAAGTACTCCCGGTACCACATCAAATATTTTAGCCACTATTTGGAACACAGGATCATCGGCACAATATTTTTTCCCAAACGCAAGGAAAGCGTCAAAACGCGGATCAGTGACTCGCAAAACCGCATGACCGTAGCCCGGAATAACTTTTCCAGCATTGAGAGTATCCCAAGCAAATTGACGAAGCTGCTCATCAGTAGGTACCCCGCCAAATTTTTCTTGTACCATAAGAACCCAACGCAGACATTCCTGATTAGCAAGACCATGCAGTGGGCCAGCTAAACCATTAAGACCTGCTGACAGAGCATAGTAAATATTTGAAAGCGCTGACCCTACTATATTGGTCACAAAAGCACTCACGTTGCCACCCTCATGATCACTATGAAGCACCAGGTAAAGCCGCATCAATTTTTCGAGTTCGCCATTTGGATTGGGTAGCCCCAACATGTGGGCATAGTCTGCACCCATATCCAAATCAGGATTAGAAGGAATACGCGGACCTTTATTGAAACGTTGACGATAAATAGCAGCCGCAATCACCGGAAGTCGAGCCACCAGGTCTAAAGTGTCCTCTAAAGTTGGTTCCCAATACTCGGTTTTCTTCATTCCTTCCTGGTAACGTTTCTTGAAAACAGAATCTTTTTCCATAACTAAAACAGCCGTACTTAACATAGTCATGGGGTGCGAATCGGCAGGCATGGCGTTTAACACGTCCCAAACGTATTCTGGTACCTTACGGCGAATTTTCAGATCCTCCTGCAATGAAGCCAGCTCTTCCTGATTCGGAAGCTCCCCAGTAAGAAGCAGCCACAAGATTTCCTCCGGTAGTTTGTCCGTCAATTTGGCAATAGGAATACCTCGAATTTCCAATCCTCTGTCCGGTTCTACCAACGAAGTATTGCAAACCAGTCCTTTTACTCCTCGCATCCCTCCGAAAACTTGCTTCACAGTAACCTGGGAAACAACCTTGTCACCATGCTCCTTAATCAGATTCCGCACCTCTTCGACTTCCGCTGGAATCTTTGCAGCTAACTTTTCTTTTAAACTAGCCATTCGACTCCTCCTTTCTATTTGTGTGGTTCTATTTGATTATTACCACCCCAAACCATAAATACGCCATCAAATCTTCTTCAAGGCCTGAGACAAATCATCAATAAGATCATTCACATCTTCCAGGCCTACTGAAAGTCGCACCATTCCTTCGGTAACGCCTACCTCATGCAACTCTTCCAGCGAATAACTGGAATGGGTCATAGTAGCGGGGTGTTCGAGCAAAGTATCCACATCGCCTAAACTTACTGCCAAGGTCATTAATTTGACAGAATTCATTAGAGTTTCGCCTGCTTTTTTTCCGCCTTTAATTTCGAAAGAAACCATTCCTCCAAATCCATCCATTTGGCGACAGGCAAGTTCATGTTGGGGATGAGTTCGCAAGCCGGGATAGGAAACCCAATTGACTTTTGGATGAAAGCTGAGATACTTTGCGATTTTCATTGCGTTTTCGGAATGTCGTTCCATGCGCACTGGTAGTGTCTTAAGGCCACGCAATAACAACCAGGCATTAAAGGGACTGATGACAGCGCCAATGTCGCGATTGACTTCATTCCGCGCGCGTTTAATAAATTCCTTCTTTCCCACAATAACGCCGGCCACTGTGTCACCATGTCCACCAAT
>MZGM01000044.1 GCA_002085035.1 Candidatus Zhuqueibacterota bacterium 4484_219 | reverse complement strand
AAGCGGACAGAGTCAGCTGCTTTCAGCCCAGCCTCGCCACGTCGGGGGTCCAATATCCAAACCGAATTTTTTGCACCTTTGACGAAAAATTTTCCCGAAGCCGAATCGAAATAATCATATCCTAAATTAATTTTCCAATTAAAAATTGGTTTCAATGGTGGGCTCGCATCAGGGATAACCGGCCCCACCTCAATACCCTCACCGATATTGCTCACAACATCTACCGCTCGAACTTTGTAAAAATATTTTTCTCCTTCGTTAAGTTTGGACCAATCCTGGTATCTGTAAACAATTGGATTGGTCTCTCCCTGATACTCTACCGAATCTAAAAGCGTAAAACTCTCTCCTTCGTGCCGGCGATAGATGTAGTAACAACGCACAGAACTTACAGTATCCACAACACTTGACCATTGTAGCACTACACTTCCACCAGAATCTGGAAACGCCCAGGTGTCGCTCACTGCAGCAGGAGGGCTGGCATCCTGGGTGGAGTAAACCGTATCGGAATAAACCTTTTGTCCACTGGACAAATACGCCTCAACATAGTAGCCGTACCTACATCCATCGCAAAGGTTCTCGAAAATGCTAACCCTGGTTTCACCAGCCAGCCATTTGCCAAATCCTGGAGCTTGCCACGCATTGCCAGGATTTTGGGGATCAAAAGCCAGGACTTTTTGATCATACATCAGCTCATCACTACCTGGCACCCAGAAAATTGTGTTAGTTGTCCCCTGGGTAAAAAGAGGTTCCGGTAACACCATAGGGTAAACTTGGATACGATAATCCACAGTATCCCTGTACACCAACTTATATCCTTTCGTTCGCTTAACATAAGCAATGAAACGAAATTCATGTATTCTTTCAACTCCACTCGGGGGAGTGACTGTCATCACATTTTGAATGTGATAACTATCGCCAGAGGATGCTTTAACAATGTAATCATTCCATTGAGCAAAATCAGGGTAACCTTCGGCCAAAATCCCCACACTATCCAAATAAGTGGCTTCAACCGTAACATCCACAGTTACTTGTCTGGTTTCGCCGATGTTTACTCGTAATCGCCGAGCCGGGTTGATAGTGATGTTGATCTTGCAATTAATAGAATATGGCTTTTTACCATCTGCGTAACCCTCCAGCGCGGCAAAAGAAATAAAAGCCAGCAAAACAATAGCCAAATACCTTTTGAACCACATCCTCTTCCCTCCTATTTTTGAAACCAAAGCCAAAATCTTTGTTCCCATCTGTCCAAAGTTTCACAAAAAGAAATGCTTTTATTACATTTCTTATTTATGTCTCACCATGAGACAGAAATAAATCAATTGACTACATATGAGGCAAAAAATGTGAGAAAAATTATCTATTCTTTCTAAATTGCAACAATTATTCCACTACCAGGCAAAAACTATGGTAAGAGCTTAAGTTAGTCAAGGGTATGATTAAATGAGCTTGAATTGGCTTTAGCTGGATCCTGGATTTTTGGATAAAAAAAATTTTGGCGTAACTTCGTTGAGAATTAGAGTTTTACCTTGCTGGCCTCTTTTTCTTCTTCTATCAATACCCGTCGCAGCACTTTGCCAATCATGCTTTTAGGTAATTCCGGACGAAATTCTACTATCTTGGGTATTTTAAAACGCGCCAGCTTGCCCTGACAGAAACTGATGATTTCTTCGGTTGTGGCTGTTTTGCCCTCCTTCACTACCACATATGCTTTGATCACTTCCCCACGGTGCGCATCTGGAACCCCAATTACCGCAGCTTCTGCTACTTTTGGATGCTGAAACAGCACCTCTTCGATTTCGCGGGGATAGACGTTGAACCCACTGGTAATAATAAGCTCCTTTTTGCGATCCACGATGTAAAAATACCCGTCTTCATCCATTCTGGCTACATCGCCGGTAAGAAGCCAGCCATCGCGCAAGGTCTGCTGGGTTTCCTCTGGCCTATTCCAATACTTTTGCATTACCTGAGGCCCTCTGACAGCAAGCTCCCCTATCTCTCCTACTGGCAAATCTTCACATGTCTCCAAATCGACTATCTTGGCTTCGGTACTGGGAAAAGGCACCCCAATAGAGCCTTCCTTACGTAACCCATAGAGAGGATTAGCATGCGTTACAGGTGAGGCTTCTGAAAGGCCATAGCCTTCCACTAAACGTCCGCCTGTTAACCGTTCAAATTGGCGCTGTACCTCAACCGGCAAAGCTGCCCCGCCACTGATGCAAGCACGAATTGAACTTAGATCATACTTGTTAACATCTGGATAGTTATTAATTGCAATGTACATAGTTGGTACACCAGGAAAGATAGTAACTCGATGCTTTTGAACAAGCTTGAGTACTTGTCGGGTGTCAAAGCGAGGTACTAATAATGCTTTTGAATGACAAACTAACGATAGGTGCATGCAAGTAGTCATGCCGTAACTATGGAAAAAAGGCAGAACCGAAAGAATCACTTCTTCCCCATCACGAATATCCGAAACCCAACTGCGCGTCTGAAAAGCATTGGCTACCAAATTCTCATGAGTAAGAACTGTTCCTTTGGAAACCCCTGTAGTTCCACCGGTATAAAGAAACATCGCCACATCGTTAACTGAAACCTTAACTTCCGGAGCTGAAGGCAGCTTTTGCTTCATAAGTTCCATGAAAAAATGTACTCCGGGTTCTTTTTTCACTCTTGCTACTGTCCCTTTTTTCCTCTCTTTAAATCGATACAACAGTTTTAAAAGAGGCGGCAAATAGTCTTTAACGCTGGTGACAATAATATTTTCCAAGCTGGTTTCCGCCCGGATGGCCTTCAGCCGCGGATAGACTAAGTTTAATACAATCGCCGCCTTGGCTCCACTATCGTTAAGTTGATACTTCAGTTCCCGCTCAACATAGAGGGGATTAACCGGAACAATAACCGCCCCCAGACGCATAATGGCATAATGTACAATCGGATATTGAGGTAGATTCGGTAAAACAATAGCCACTCGATCCCCCTTACCAATCCCTAAATGGTGCAAAATCGCTGCAAAGCGATCAATCAGGCAATTAAGTTGATCAAAAGTAAGAATGCGACCAAAGAAAAAAATGGCTGGTTTTTCCCCATGCTTTTCGGCAACTTCTTGCAACAAAACAGAAAGAATCTTCTGCGGGTATTCCAAAGTATGAGGAACTCCCTCTTCATAATGTTTTAGCCATGGTTTTTCCATTGCCTTTTCCTTGAACAAAAAGCTTACTGACTAATGACAACGTTTCTAACCCCGATCGCGCCTACTTAAGAAAAAAATCTGAGATTCAACCAAGTTTATTTAAAACTATGAAAAGATTGTAAAACTGTCAAGAAAAATTTAACATATTCTTAGTCCAAATGACTTATCTGTTGTAATTACAATAGATTAGTTGAAACATTAACACCAATAGATTTTTGCTGAAGTTGTGTGTTCAATAATTAGTCCTTGAATCTAATAAAAAATTTATTTATATTTAGTTGATTTGAAGCCGGATAAGATTCACAACATTAACAATCATACAGAAGGAGGAATAAATGAACCGAGCAATGGTAACAATCGACGGTAACGAGGCAGCAGCTTATTCTGCTTATCATGTTAATGAGGTCATTGCCATATATCCGATTACGCCCTCGTCGCCAATGGGGGAGCATGCCGACCAATGGTCAGCGGAGGGCAAACCGAATATTTGGAACACAGTACCTCAAGTGACTGAGATGCAAAGTGAAGGCGGCGCTTCGGGCGCTGTGCATGGCTCTCTCCAGGGTGGTGCTTTGACAACAACTTTCACTGCCTCTCAAGGATTACTTTTAATGATTCCCAATATGTTCAAAATCGCTGGCGAGCTTACGTCAACCGTATTTCATGTGTCGGCTCGTACTGTGGCTACCCATGCACTCTCTATATTCTGTGATCATAGCGATGTGATGGCCACTCGCTCCACGGGTTTCGCACTCCTGGCTTCCAATTCTGTCCAGGAAGCTATGGATTTTGCTCTTATCGCTCAAGCGGCTACTCTGGAATCGCGTGTTCCATTCCTCCATTTTTTCGACGGATTCCGTACATCTCATGAGATAATGAAAATCGAACAGCTCACCGTAGAAGATATGCGAGCAATGATTGATGACGAACTGGTAAAGGCACATCGCGAGCGTGCTTTATCACCCGATCGTCCCTTTATCCGTGGCACTGCCCAAAACCCTGACACCTTCTTCCAGGCACGGGAAACTATTAATCCGTTCTATTTGGCCTGCCCCGATATTGTAGAAAAAACAATGAACAAATTCGCTCAGATAGTCGGTAGACAATATGAACTATTTCAATACATAGGCTCACCAGACGCAGAGAGAGTAATAATACTAATGGGATCCGGGGCGGAGGCTGCTCAAGAAACAGTAGAATATCTGGTTGAACAGGGTGAAAACGTAGGTTTAATAAAAGTTCGACTTTATCGTCCCTTTTCTGTAAAACATTTTCTGAAAGCATTACCAAAAACCGTTAAAACGATCGCGGCGTTAGACAGAACCAAAGAACCAGGTAGCGCTGGCGAACCTTTATATATAGATGTAGTCACAGCGTTGAACGAAGCAATGACTAATGGTAGTGCTCCTTTTCAATCTCCACCGCGTGTCATTGGTGGGCGTTATGGGTTATCATCTAAGGAGTTCACTCCGGCAATGATAAAGGGCATTTTCGACGAAATGACTAAAAAGAACCCCAAAAACCACTTTACCGTTGGCATAAATGATGATGTTACTCACACCAGCCTGGAATACAACCCTAATTTCACTACAGAACCACCTAATAGAACACGTAGTGTTTTCTACGGCCTGGGTTCCGATGGTACAGTAAGTGCTAACAAAAATTCCATCAAGATCATCGGAGAAGAAACAGATTACTACGCACAGGGCTATTTTGTCTACGATTCAAGGAAAGCTGGCTCACTGACCATCTCCCACCTAAGATTTGGTCAAGAGCCGATTCACTCCACCTATCTAGTTAACAAAGCAAATTTCGTAGCTTGCCACCAATTCTTTTTCCTGGAACGTTTGGACGTGCTAAAGGTTGCTGAGCCAGGTGCTATTTTCTTGTTAAATAGTCCCTACGGACCAGATGAAGTTTGGGATCATCTACCTCGCAGAGTACAGGAACAAATTATCAACAAGAAATTGCGCTTTTTCGTGATCGACGCCTACCAGATGGCTAAAAAAGTCGGTTTGGGGGTCCGTATCAATACCATCATGCAAACCTGTTTTTTTGCTCTTAGCAATGTAATACCTCAAAAGGAAGCCCTCGAGTCTATCAAGCGTTTCATCCAGAAAACTTATGGTAGATATGGAGAATCTGTTGTAAAAAAGAACTTTGATGCTGTGGATAGTGCAATGGAACATCTGCATGAGGTTAAGGTTCCTAAGGAAGTAACCAGCACTTTTGATGTCCAGCCCCCGGTACCGCCGGAAGCTCCTGAATTTGTTCAGAAAGTGACTGGTGAAATAATTGCTGGCCGAGGGGATGATATTCCGGTCAGTGCTTTTGCACCTGATGGAACGTTTCCCAGTGGCACAACGCAATGGGAAAAACGCAATATTGCTTTGGAGATTCCCGAGTGGGATCCTGACACTTGCATCCAATGCGGAAAATGTGTTTTAATCTGCCCCCATGCTGTAATCCGTTCCAAGGTATACGATCCCAAACTGTTAAACAATGCTCCAGCAACTTTCAAATCTGCTCCTGCTCGCGCTTCAAAGTTTAAAGGTATGCATTTTACAATTCAGGTGTCTCCTGAGGACTGTACAGCATGTGGTCAATGCGTGAAAGTGTGTCCAACTAAAAACAAAAAAGACCCTGAACGTAAAGCTATCAACATGGTACCACAACCTCCAATTCGTAAACAGGAAGCTGAAAACTGGAAGTTCTTCTTGCAACTACCTGAAGTTGATCGGAAACAACTTAATCTGAAATTAGCGATTAACATTCAGTTTCTCCAACCGCTATTTGAGTTTTCAGGTGCTTGCGCTGGCTGTGGTGAGACACCTTACCTTAAATTATTGAGTCAATTATTTGGAGATCGGGCAATGATTGCTAATGCCACCGGATGTTCTTCGATTTATGGCGGCAACCTTCCCACAACTCCATGGACTTTTAACCGAGAGGGACGTGGGCCGACCTGGTCTAACTCGCTTTTCGAGGATAATGCAGAGTTTGGAATGGGCATGCGTTTGGCATTGGATAAACAACTTGAATACGCCCGTGAACTTTTACAACAACTTTCAGCTGATATCGGGGATGAGCTGGTTCAGGCTCTGCTCAATGCTGATCAATCCAGCGAAATGGGAATTGAAGAACAACGAGAACGGGTGAAAATTCTCAAAGAAAAACTATCCAGACTAAATAAGCCGGAGGCCAAAAAACTTCTCACCATAGCTGATGTTCTGGTCAAAAAGAGCGTATGGCTGGTTGGAGGTGACGGTTGGGCATACGATATTGGCTATGGCGGATTGGATCATGTTTTAGCTTCCGGCCGCAATGTGAATGCTCTGGTGCTCGATACAGAGGTTTACTCTAACACCGGCGGTCAGATGTCCAAGGCAACCCCTCGCGGAGCTACTGCCAAGTTTGCTGCAGGTGGTAAACCAAATCCTAAAAAAGACCTGGTGATGATGGCTATGACCTATGGCAACGTCTATGTGGCAAGGGTGGCAATAGGAGCTAATGAGGGACAAACCATCAAGGCATTTCTTGAAGCAGAAGCCTACGAAGGTCCATCTCTCATTGTTGCCTACTGCCATTGTATTGCTCATGGGTACAATTTGATAAATGGTTTAGACCAACAGAAAGCTGCTGTTCTTTCTGGCTATTGGCCACTCATCCGATACAATCCTGATTTAATCAAGGAAGGCAAAAATCCTCTCCAAATTGACTCTAAACCACCATCAATACCACTGGAAGAATATGTGTACAATGAAACAAGATATAAGAGCCTTACTCGGAGCAAACCAGAAGAAGCTAAAAAACTTCTCAAACTTGCTCAGGAAGATGTGGTTAGTCGCTGGCGTCTGTACGAACACTGGGCGGCAATGAAGATCGACGAGAACAAGAAAAAAGACTAGTTTGGACTCAGCATTTGGCTAAACAATAATTGCTCACAAATTGTACCAGTGTTGCTAAAAGATATCCAGAGTTAAGCACGGTGTAAATTACAAACCGAATCTTCTTAATAGAAGATGGGAGGAGAGAAATGTTAACTCCGAAAAGAGTAATTATCGCAACAATTTGTGGGTTCGTTTTTGGAATCGTATGCATGCTATTGGCAAGTTCAGGACCGAACCCCATACCCACTTCATTGAAGTGGAGTATAATCTTCAGCCGTGCTTTAATGGGTTTTACTATTGGGATTAGTGCTCTAAGATTGTCCTGGTGGCTACATGGGGTCGTGATTGGTTTTATTGCCAGCATACCGATGGCTCTCCCAGTAATGGACAGGTTGAACATTATGATTGGAACCTTGGTTATGGGTATAATTTACGGTGTACTTACTGAACTCATCACTTCTGTTTTATTTAAAGCAAAAGCAGTAGGGGCCGTAAAAGCTGCTCAACCGTAATTGAACAAATTTACATCGTGCTTAAGCTGGACAAAAAAAACCTGCCAATTCTGGCAGGTTTTTTTGTGCGAAAAATTGAATCAAAATTTGCTTTAGGAAAACAAATTAGTGCTTAAAAGCTCCTGGAAACAGAAAAACGATTCAAGCTACCGATTGAACCACTTGAAGTAAGGGAATAGTCAAATTGATAGCCATGCCAATCTACTCCGATGCCAAACGAAAATCCAGCATGTTTATCACCCGGAGCGTCTATCTTTTGAGCTCTACCAACAGAGTTGTAACCAAAGCGCAAGAAAAGATTAGGAGTAATAGTAAACTCCCCTCCAAAAGCAAAATTGTAATCCTCACTTAGATACTTATACACTTCTCCCGAAAGCAAAAGCGGTAAATGGGCAAGACGCTTGGCAAATCCCACCCTAAAATTTAACGGTAAATCTTCTTTAGTATGAATAAAAGGGGAGCGTACCCAGCCGATATTGAATATTCCTGCTCCTACGTCTAAATCCTGAACGGAAGTATGATAAATTAGTCCCACGTCAAATGCAAAAGCATCCGAACTGTATTGGGCAATTTTGCTGTACACCCATTTGATACTTACTCCCGCTAAAAGCTGGGGGGTAAGTAATCGAGCAGTAGTGAGAGTAGCACTTAAGCCGTAATCGATGTAGTAGACGCCAACTCCAACGACGCCAATCTGTTCAAAAGGTTGTCCATAGGCAAAAAATCCAGACTGGAAGTCCAATAGGTGGTTAAGATAGGAGGCTGTTAACGACCGATTTGAAATCTCTGCCAAACCTGCAGGATTGTAGTAAATATTGCAAACGTCCTTGGGGACAGCGATAAAGGCTCCACCCAATGCAGCAGGCCGTGCCCCTACAGGTGTGCGCAAAAATTCATAGCCTGTAGTACCAACCGAACCAGCAGCAAATCCTCCACCGACAATAAACGCCAAACTTATCAGTATCAGAACAGTACCTACCGCATTTTTCCCCATAAAAAATCCCTCGATAATTGATCTTTACCTTTTAATCACTTGCACATCCAGAGCCACCGCGCGGGATCGAACCGCGGACCTACTGATTACGAATCAGTTGCTCTACCAGCTGAGCTACGGTGGCGTTTTCAAAAACTATATCCACACAACCAACAATATAATAAGAAACCATTTGAGATTCAAGAAAAAATTGTGAAAGAATACCTACTGGAAGGTTAAAATTTCACTCTGCTTTTTCAATTCGCACTTTGTCCCCAGCGCGCACTTTTTTCAATGGTTCCAAATCACCCAGCACCTTGCCAATAGGATTTACTGGACTGGCGGGACGAATCTCCTCGCCTCGACTTGCTGGAGTAGGACCAAAAAAGATGCAGAAAGCATTTCCCTGAGGCCAGTACCCCAAAGCGCCAGGTTCTACAACTTCCCGAGGGTTTTCTGCTTCTAACCGCACCGGAATAGCAAAATAGATCTCCTCGCCCCAGGTATTGGCTGTTGCCTCGATTGGAAGTGCAGCGAAAATCGCCTGAGCACTTTTGCTATCGTTTAGTACTGCAACAAAATCCCCTACTGTGGTTTTGATAACTATCTTTGCCATAGTTTTCCCTCTTACTTACGATAACATCTTTGCCGAAGCACCATCAGCAGCGCTGGAGATGTAAATCTCCGGTTGAATACCAGTGTAATTTAGGTATTCTTGCTGAATTTTTTCGGATAGTGCCTCTACCGCCTGACGTTGCACCAACGCCACCACACAACCGCCAAACCCAGCGCCCGTAAGGCGCGCCCCCAAAACACCCGGTACGCTCTCAGCCAACTCCACCATGACATCCAGCTCCCAACAACTAACCTCATACAAATCCCGCAAACTAACATGCGATTGCCTCATAAGCATCCCCAACTTTCTCCAGTGGTGAGCTTTGAAGTCTTTAATCGACAAAATTTGTACAAATTCTAACACTCGATGATTCTCGCTAATCACGTGCTCACACCGCTTGGCTATCACCTCTGGCATACGGGAACGATAGCGTTGAAATTCTGTCCAACTTACATCTCGCAAGGCTTGAATATGTGGCGCCCACTGTTGCAAAATACGCACTCCTTGTTCACATTGTGCTCGTCGCTCATTGTACGCCGACTGAGTCAACTCCCGCTTTACCTTGGTATTCAGAATGGCTATCTGGATTTCAGAATTAGAAAACGGCACTAACTTATACTCCAAACTGCGACAATCGAGAAAAAGCAAATGACCTCTTCTGGCCATTGTGGAAACAAACTGATCCATAATACCACATTTCATTTGCACAAATTCATTCTCAGCACGTTGGCAAAGCACGGGAATTTGATCGTCGGCTATTGGTAATTTATTGAGCGTTCGCAATGCCATCGCGGTAGCTACTTCGACCGCAGCCGAAGAACTTAATCCTGCTCCAATAGGTACATTGCCCGAAAAAAGCAAATTGGCTCCTTGAAGAGAATAACCTGCTTGCTGGAAAATTGCTGCTACTCCTCGGCTGTAATTACTCCAAGGGTGTTGGCTATCATATTGGATGTCATCGAGTGCGAATTGTACTTCTTCAGAAAAATCATAAGAAAAAAGCCTTATTGTTCGATCAGCACGAGGCGAAGCTAACATATTTACTCGATGTTCAATAGCCATCGGGAGAACGAAACCATCGTTGTAATCGGTATGTTCACCGATGATATTGACTCGACCAGGAGCCTGAGCAAGAATGTGAGGTTGTTCTCCAAAAACTGCTTTGAACTTTTTGACTGGTTTGACATCCATGATTATATCCTGTCTTTAATATTTGAACCCAGATTCGGAAAAACCCTTCTAAAGATTTTTCTATCTCTTGCCCAGATTCTGCCCAAAAAATGGCAATTTCACAGAAACCGTGCCCCATTCCACCAGATTGTAGGAGGCGTCTCCAGACACCGATGAAGGCGGGCTCTGGAGAGCCCTCCCACAGAAATAAATAGGCAACGTTTTTATAAATAGA
>MZGM01000043.1 GCA_002085035.1 Candidatus Zhuqueibacterota bacterium 4484_219 | reverse complement strand
AAAATTTACCATAATCGAAATGAGAATGAAAAAGCAGTAGCCATGCTCCAGCGACTCTTGGAAAAAGACCCTCAAAATACTGAGGCGTTGGAGTATCTGGGCAAAGCCTATATGGATCTGGAACAATACAACAAAGCGATTATGACTTATAAGAAAATCATCCAAATTGAGCCCCAAAATGCCCGTATCTTTTGTAATATTGCTTCCGCATACCGAATGAAAAAAAACTTTAGGATCGCTAAAAACTTCGTCAGAAAAGCTCTGTCTATTGATCCCAAATTCGGGTTGGCTTTCATTACCATGGCACAGATTTACGAAACTTCAGCAGAAGATTGCATCAATAAAAAGAATGGAAAAATTGGGTTTGACGATAAGTTGGTGTACGAAAAAGCCTATTTTGAATATCAGAAGGCTGCTGAAGACCCTCAATGGTGCAACTTGGCTTCAAAGCGTATGGAGGCACTCAAAGCTTTGTTGCCTACTCCTGAGGACCGGTTCTTTCATAAAGGGAAAAAGACCCCAACAAGCGACTGTTACAAATGGATGTTCTGAACTGAGGAGCAAAATTGAAAATAGCTATCGCTTCTGACCATGCAGGATTTGATCTGAAAGAGAAAATAAAAAAGTTTCTCGAAGATAAGAATATTGAGTATCAAGATTTTGGTACTTTTTCCAAGGAACGAGTAGATTATCCAGATTACGGTAAGATAGTAGCTCAAGTAGTTGCAAACAACCAATTTGAGCGCGGGATCTTAATCTGTGGCACGGGTATTGGTATGGCCATTGTAGCTAATAAAATCAAGGGAATCCGTGCCGCTTGCTGTACCTCAACTTATTTAGCAGACCGTAGTCGACGTCATAACGATGCCAATATACTTACCTTGGGAGGACGAGTGTTATCACCTGAAGCTGCTTGTGAGATTGTTACTGTGTGGCTAAATACCCCTTTCGAAGGTGGTCGTCACCTGATACGAGTAAAGAAAATTAAAGAATTGGAAATGAACACCAAAAAAAACTGAACCAGAAACGAAAAAGCCAACTAATATTATTTCGCGAGGTGTATTTTGACCCATTTAAAACAAAGTGATCCGAAGATTTTTGAATCAATTGTTAACGAAATTAAGCGGCAAAACAACAGATTGGAATTAATCGCTTCAGAAAATTTCGTTAGCTTGGCAGTGCTGGAGGCGATGGGTAGTGTCATGACCAACAAATACGCCGAGGGTTATCCGGGGCGACGTTACTATGGCGGCTGCGAGTTTGTGGATGTTGCTGAGGAATTAGCGCGGGAACGTGCCAAAAAGTTGTTCAACGCCGAACATGCTAACGTACAACCCCACTCCGGCACCCAGGCTAATATGGCCGTCTACTTTTCCTTTCTTAAACCCGGCGATACCATCATGGGCATGAATTTGGCTCACGGTGGCCATCTTTCCCATGGTAGCCCGGTAAATTTCTCGGGAAGATTTTTCCGTGTAGTATCCTACGGGGTCAGTAAAGATAATGGCCTCATTGACATGAATGAAGTGGAAGAAATTGCTCAGCGGGAAAAGCCTCGGCTTATCATGACTGGCGCCAGTGCTTATTCTCGTGAAATCGATTTTAAAGCTTTTCGTGAGGTGGCAGATCGCACCGGAGCCAAACTTATAGCTGATATTGCTCATCCGGCTGGTCTTATTGCCTCTGGATTAATAATGAGCCCCATTCCCTATGCTGATGCTGTAACTACCACTACCCACAAAACTCTCCGTGGGCCTCGTGGAGGCATGATTCTCATTGGGAAAGACACCCCGAACGATATGGGCATTACTACTCCCAAGGGCCGAGTAAAAATGGTCTCTGAGGTAATCGATAGTAATGTATTTCCCGCATTTCAAGGGGGGCCACTCATGCACGTGATTGCTGCTAAGGCCGTGGCCTTCCAAGAGGCACTACAACCTTCCTTCAAAGAATATTCCAAGCAGATCATCAAGAACGCTCAAGCCCTGGCACAGAGTTTGATGAACCGGGGTTATGAGATTGTTTCAGGGGGAACTGATACTCACCTTTTCTTAGTCGATCTTTCCAAACGCAACATCACTGGCCGCGATGCTGAAAAAGCACTTGAACAAGCGGGCATTACTGTGAATAAAAACATGGTGCCTTTCGATCAACAAAGTCCCTTTATTACCAGTGGCATACGCATTGGTACTCCAGCGCTTACTACCAGAGGCATGAAAGAAGAACAAATGGAACTTATCTCCGAGATGATTGATCGTGTTCTGTGCAATCTGGGAAATGAGCAAGTTTATCAGCGGGTGTTTGGTGACGTTCAAGAATTGTGCCAGCAATTCCCATTGTATCAGCTTCCTGCTTAGTAACCGATTGAGCAACAACTATGCGATGTCCATTTTGCGGAGAAGATCATGACAGAGTAGTAGACTCCCGACATAGTCAAGATGGACGGGTAGTACGCCGGCGGCGAGAGTGCTTGAGCTGCAAACGCAAATTTACTACCAAAGAATATATCCTTGAATTACCTGTAATCGTAATCAAAGCTGACGGTAGACGCGAGCAATTCAGCGAAGAAAAGGTGCGCAAGGGCATTGAAATTGCTTGTAACAAACGTCCCATCTCCAAAGATCAAATCGAAAAGGCTGTTAGAAAAATCGAGGCAGAGATTCTGGATAGTCAAAAGCACAAAATTTCTTCTAAAGAGATTGGAGAATTAGTGATGCGCCATCTTCGTGAAATGGATGAGGTGGCTTACGTACGTTTCGCTTCGGTGTATCGTAAGTTCAAAGATACTCAAGAATTCCTTCAGGAATTACACCGTCTGAAAGGTAAGTAGTCTGATTTCTGGAGTTATTATGTTAGGAATAAGGCGAAGAACATTTGCGGGAGGTGTGTATCCCCCGGAAGAGAAATCTCATACTGAAAAGAAACCTATCGAGGAAATGCCTCCACCGACAACAGTAGTTATCCCCTTGCAACAACATATTGGAGCGCCATCAGAACCGATTGTAAAGCAAGGAGATCAGGTAAGAATTGGGGATCGACTTAGTGAACCTCAGGGCTTTGTATCGGTGCCAGTACATGCCTCGGTGTCTGGAACGGTTCAAAAAATTGCTCCTCTGCCACATCCACTGGGCGACCAGATGCTGGCAATAGTGATTGAAAACGACGGACAGGATACCGTTACAGACGCGATCAAGCCCGATGAGAATTACCTGGCGCTAACCCCTGATGAAATGCGCCAAAAAATCAAAGAGGCTGGCATTGCCGGCATGGGTGGTGCTACCTTCCCCACTCACGTTAAACTATCCCCTCCAGAAAGCAAACCAATTGACATTCTCATCCTTAATGGAGCCGAGTGCGAGCCCTATCTAACCGCTGATCATCGCCTGATGCTCGAATATTCACAAGATATTTTCAATGGCCTCAAAATTTTTCAAAAAATTTTAAATGTGAAAAAAACATATATTGCTATTGAGAAAAACAAACCTGATGCAATCCGCAAGATGGAAGAAATAGCCCAAGGAGACAAAGAAGTTGAAGTGATTGGGCTGAAGGTAAAATACCCTCAAGGTGCAGAAAAGCAGCTTATTAAAGCAATCACTGGACGAGAGGTCCCCACTGGTGGTTTGCCAATGGATGTAGGATGTTTAGTACAAAATGTGGGAACTGCTAAAGCCGTGTTTGATGCTTTGAGATGGGGAAAACCTCTTTACCAACGAGTAATTACTGTAAGCGGACCAGGAATACAAAAACCAAAAAATCTACTTGTTCGAATAGGAACACCTTTCAAAGATGTTATTGCCTTCTGTGGTGGTTACACCGAAACTGCCAACAAATTGGTGATGGGGGGACCAATGATGGGGCTTTCTCAATACACTGACGAAGTCCCAGTAATTAAAGGAACATCTGGTATTGTAGTACTCGATGGAAAAACTTCGCCTACCGTTGAGCCCTCACCTTGCATTGGATGTGGGCGTTGCATTCTGACTTGTCCAATGGGATTAGTGCCCACCACCATCGCCCAATATGTTGAGGCTAAAAACTACGAAATGGCTAAAAAATGGAATGCACTGGATTGCATTGAATGCGGTGCCTGTACCTTTGTTTGTCCGGCTAAACGGCCGTTATTGCAATCCATCCGCCTTGGCAAATACAAAATACAAACATTGAACAAAAAAGCAGGCTAGCTGATTGATTCATTGTACCTAAAGCAGAACTTGTTACTTTGAAATAACGGAGAGAAATAAACCGGAGCAAAAATAGCAATGGATAAACTGTGACGTTAGTTGCGGTTGTAACAGCTGTTGTTACCGAGTACCTTATTGAAAAGTTACTTAACAAACCTGTGACGATTAAAGATTGGAGCGCTGTAGTTACAGGAATGTTGTTAGCCTACAACCTCCCCCCAGAAGTTCCCCTATGGATACCAATTATTGGTTCAGTATTTGCTATTGCTATTGTCAAGCAGGCCTTTGGGGGACTGGGATTTAACCCGGTGAATCCAGCCCTGGCGGCAAGAGCACTGCTATTAGCTTCCTGGCCTATTCATGTAACAGTATTCAACACACCCCCTCGTGGCGGTACTCTTTCGGGAATAGACATCATTACCTCAGCAACTCCTCTCAATGTAATGAAACAATCGTTGCAAGTACTTAAAAATGTAGACGCATATTCCATTGATAAAGTAAACAAAGCCTCCGAAGCCATTATTCAGCTCCATGCCTCATATGGCAATCTCTTTTGGGGAAAAGTCGGTGGATGTATTGGCGAAACCTCTGCATTCCTTCTTCTACTTGGTGCTGCATTTCTTTTGTATCGCCATATCATCGGTTGGCATATTCCCCTGAGCTACATTGCCACAGTAGCAGTACTCACATGGATATTTGGAGGAAGCAACGGTCTATTCAGCGGTGACCCAACATTTCATGTTCTCGCAGGTGGACTGATTTTGGGAGCTTTCTTTATGGCCACCGATATGGTTACCTCTCCCCTTACTCCCAAAGCATGTATCTGGTTCGGGATTGGTTGTGGAGTGATTACCACGGTAATTCGCTTGATAGGTGGCTATCCTGAAGGAGTTTCCTATTCAATTTTATTGATGAATTTAGTAACTCCTCTACTCAATCGATTACGTCCAAAAGCTTTTGGTGAGAGGAAATAAAAATGAACAAAATTATCAGACTTCCTGTAATTCTTTGTACAACCACTATTATTGCAGCAGGAGCTTTGGCTATAGTAAATAACCTTACCAAACCTCGCATTGATGCACAAAAAAAAGCTGCGCTGCAAGCGGCACTTACTCAAGTGCTCCCCCGCGCAAAAGAAGGTGTAATTGTCCCAGTAAAAAGAAGCGGCAAGCTCGAGTATTATGTCGGCTATGCAAGAAAAGACACCACCAATAAGGTAGGTTATATTTTTATTGCCAGAGGCAAAGGCTATTCCAGTACTATTGAAACTTTAGTAGGAATTAACACCGCTGGAATTATTGAAGGAATCAAAGTACTTCATCAATTAGAAACTCCAGGATTGGGCGCCAAAATAGTGGAAATCCGCCATGGTGAACAAAAACCCTGGTTTCAGGTCCAATTTATTGGCAAAAGAAAAGATGACCTGACTGTGGATAAAGACGGTGGTACTATTCAAAGCATCACCGGGGCTACTATTTCCTCTCGTGCCCTAACTAATTCTATCCGTCAGGCTATCGAAGAGTTAGAAAAAAAAATCGGTGGTTTTGCCAAAGTTGACAATAGAGTCAAACCTGACGGCAAAAATGGTATCCCATGCATTACTGGTGCCACTGTTCCGTCGCTGAGCCCAGTTCGTTCGACTGGCAAAGCGAGTAGCGACAGGTAAGAACCCCTGATTAGAAATTCTGACCCGAAACCACAAATGTGTACATTATGAGTTAAAAGGAGATTATCGATGTCTCTGTGGTACGAGTTTTCGAAAGGAATTTACAAGGAGAACCCCATTTTTCGACTGGTCTTGGGCATGTGTCCGACCCTGGCGGTTACCACTTCGGTACAAAACGCTATCGGAATGGGCATTGCTACCACATTTGTATTGTTCTCCTCGAATCTCCTGATTTCAATAATCAAAAACGCAGTACCCAAAAGAATTCGTATTCCTATGTACATTGTAGTAATTGCTAGCTTTGTGACTATTGCAGATTTGGTAATGGCAGCTTACGAACCTGCACTGCACAAATCTCTAGGCATATTTGTACCTTTAATTGTAGTTAATTGCATTATTCTAGGGCGCGCTGAGGCCTTTGCCGGCAAAAATAGAGTACTTCCCTCTATTTTGGACGGCTTAGGTATGGGAATAGGTTTTACCCTCGCATTGCTCGCCCTTGGTCTGGTAAGAGAAATCTTAGGTAATGGAACTATTTACGGATATCCCGTTTTGGGTTCTGGTTACAACCCTATGTTAATAATGATCCTGCCTCCAGGAGCATTTCTGATTTTAGGTTTGTATCTGGGGTTCTTTAATTGGTTGGATCGCAAGCGCAAGGTCTCGTAACAACTTTGCAAGAAAATGATCAGAGGAACAGCTTTTGATTCAGAACAGAAAGGTCAGCAAGTTTTTACCATGCATCAGTTCAGGAGAGTTTTGTAATGGAACTTAGAGCTCTATTTGTAATCGTTATCGCTGCAATTTTCATTAACAACTTTGTGCTAATTCGTTTCCTGGGTATTTGTCCCTACATGGGTGTTTCCAAGCAGTTGGATTCGGCCATTGGGATGGGATTGGCGGTAATCTTCGTTATGACTTTGGCTTCGTTTGCCACCTGGCTTGCATATTACTTTCTGTTAGCACCTACTGCTAATAACCTCTTCTACCATATTTTTCGTCTTTCATGTCCCCCCGATTTAACCTTCCTGCGCACCATTGTCTTCATCCTGGTAATAGCCACATTAGTACAATTTGTTGAGATGGTGATTCAGAAAACCAGTCCGGCTTTGTACAGAGCACTGGGTATCTACTTACCTCTGATCACCACTAACTGTGCTATTTTGGGGGTGACAGTGCTGAATGTGGATGAAGCATACAACTTGATTGAAAGCCTTGTGCAGGGTGCTGCTGCTGGTGTGGGCTTTACTTTGGCTTTGGTTCTCATGGCCGGCCTTCGAGAAAAATTGGAAACGGCCGATATCCCCGAAGCTCTGAAGGGTACACCAATTGCTTTCATCATGGCTGCTTTGATGTCTATTGCCTTCCTCGGATTTGCAGGATTATCCATTTGACCTTACACTTTGTGCCGCATGATATTGAAAAATTAAGCTTAAAGAAAACAATAAATTTTACCGATAATTTAGACAACCGGGATGACAAAAGTGGTGTGTCTCAGCTTAGTTGTAGTAATGGAATAATAAAACCTACAGAGAAGCAGATAATGGAACTCAGCAATAAACTTCCGGAAAAATCTATGTTATCGTTATCTGAACTACAACTAATCAATCATATTTATCAGGCAATAAGTACCAAGATTGAAATGCAGGATGTAATCAAAGCAGCAGTAGAAACTACTACAGCAGCATTTGATGACGCACCTTACAGCTTGTTGTATCTAGTGAACCAGCGAAAAAACCTACTGGAGTTGGCGTATTGCAAAGGGTACCCTGAACACTTCTGCAATCCTATTCGGACCATAAAATTAGAACAGGGATTTAATGGTCTGACAACCCAAAGAGAAGACATTGTAATTATTCCAGATGTATATGCTGATAAGCATTTACACCCCGCTATTTCCCACGATGTTCTACGGGAGTTAAAACTCCAAATGTTTGTAGGGATTCCTCTATTTGGAAAGGATCAAGTTGTGGGAGTAATGAGTTTGGCTTTCTGTGAGCAACGAAAAATTTCAGAATCGGAAAAAACTCTTTTGAAATCAGTAGGTCATCAAATTGGACTGGCAATCCACCGAGCGCAAATTTTGGAACGGGAGCGCAAACGTCGCAGACAACTGGAATTAATTAACGAGGTAAGCAAATCATGGAGTACTGTTTCTGAGTTCGACGAATTGATTCAACGAACCTTAGAATTAATCATTGAAAAACTGGGATATTGGGAAATAGGCATTTTCATACTTGATGAAAATGGCAAAGAGGTAGTATTACGAGGCGTGGCTGGCGGCACGAAAGGAATTCTCCCCATTGGTCATAGGCAAAGCATTGAGGAGGGAATAATTGGCTGGGTAGTCCGAAATGGTCAGATGTGTTACGTTAGAGATGTCAGTCAGGAGCCACGATACAAAGCTTACGAAGGTTTATCTGCTCAATCAGAACTTTGTGTCCCCTTACGGTGTAACAACAAAATCATTGGTGTAATCAATATGGAAAGTACTGAACTTGACGCCTTCGACGATGTGGATATTAAAACAATACAAATTTTAGCGGATCAACTTTCAATTTATCTTGAAAACTCTCATCGACTGGAGCAAGAAAAAAAACGAACTCATCAGCTCGAAATGGTCAACCGAATTGCGTTGTCGATCTCCTCAACATTGGACACCAAAACTCTGCTTACCGAAATTAGCCAAGTCATCCGAACAAATTTTGGCGACCATTTTGTCTCTATTTATTTGTACGATTCTACCAAAAATATTTTAATTAAATCTGCTGAAAGTGGAGACAAGGAATCGAATTCTCCGCTTGGTACTTCTTGGTCGTTAGGACAAGGATTATTGGGTCTGGCTGCGGTACAAAAACGTAGCATTTGTACTAACGACGTCTCTAAAGAACCCCATTTTGTACCCGTAGATAACCCTGAAACGAGAGCTGAGCTTTGTGTGCCAATTCTTTTGCGAGGTAACCTGCTAGGTGTGATTAATATTGAAGCCTCCTGTACTAACGCATTTGATGACTTCGACTTGATGGCCATTAATATTATTTCCGAGCAATTGGCCCAGGCACTTAACAATACTCATCTTTACAATCAAATTAAAGATGAAAAAGAAAAGCTCAATCTGATTCTTACCGACATAGTGGAAGGTGTAGCCCTGGTTTCGCCAGACTATCAACTTCAGTACGCCAATCAGAAAATGCTACAAATGTTCCCACAATTGGCGGTAGGGAAAAAATGTTTAGAACAATTCTCCTTTTTACCTCAACTTTTTGAGCAATTGAATGCAGAAGGTGATACCGATAGCAAAAAATCCCCCTCAGTAACTTTGGAATTTCGTGCCGATGAACATAAAAAATATCTTATAACCAATTCGCGATTTTATGATTCCCACAAAAAACAGCATCTTTTGGTATTAGCCCATGATATTACGGATCAAAAACATCTGCAGGAGGAAGGACTTAACGCTGAACGTACCAAAGTAGCAATCGAACTGGCCGGATCTATTGCTCACGAACTTAATCAACCCCTGACCGGGATCCTCGGCTACTGTACTTTCCTACTGGAAGAAGTACCCAAAGATTCTTCCCTTTACGAAGACTTGCTTATGATTCGGCAACAGGCCAACCGTATTGAAACATTAGTGAAGAAATTTCAAAACATAATCAAGTTACACACTAAGTCATATTTAAGAGATAAAAAAATTGTTGATTGGGGGAAAAGCACATCTTAAAGGGAAGTAAGATGAGTGATAAGAAAACACCAATTAGGATTTTAGTAGTGGATGATGAAAAAATCATCCGTGATATTTGCTACCGTGGGCTGACTCGTGAAGGGTATGAGGTCGATGGAGCTGAAAATGGCGTGGAGGCTTTAGAAAAAATCCGTCTTGATAACTACGATATTGTGCTTTCTGATTTAAAGATGGAATTAATGGATGGTATGGAGCTTCTGGAAACAATCAAACGAGATTTCCCTCATCTAGAAGTAATCATGATGACTGGCTTTGCCACCGTAGAAAATGCTATTGAAGCTCTAAAAATAGGCGCTTACGACTTTCTGCTTAAACCAATCAAGCTCGACCAGATTCGTCTGGTAGTCAAGAAGTGCGTGGACAAAATCCAAATGAGTGAGGAGGTACAACGGCTTCGCGAGATCAACGAACGATTGCGCGAACTTCAAATAATGAAAGACCGCTTCATTGCTATCACCAGCCATGAATTGCGTACACCAGTAACTCATCTAAAAAGCTACATGGGTTTTCTCACTGAAGAGGGATTTAGTGAAGAAGACCGTAAGATGTTTATAGAAATTATTAATGCCAGCATCGAAGACCTTGAACGCATTGTCACCGACATGCACCAGATAATACAAATTGATCAAAAATCATTGCCTCTGGTGTTGGAATCTTTCGACCTGAATACTTTGATTGAACAAGTGGTCAAGCAAATGCAAATTGAAATTAGAGAGCGCGATTTAACATTAACTACCGATTTAGCTGCAACTCTTCCTCAACTCATCGCCGACCGCCAACAAATTCGACGCATACTAATAGAACTAATAACTAACGCTATTCGTTTTACTCCTGATGGAGGCAAGATTATAGTAAGCAGCTTTCTGAAGGAACAATTTGCTGTGGTAACAGTAACTGACACAGGTATTGGAATCCCCGAAAAAGAACTAGGACGAATTTTCGAAAAGTTCTATGAAGTACAAGATTCAGATCACCACACCTCTTCTCGAATCAATTTTCTTGGTGGGGGTATCGGATTAGGCCTATGGTTAGCCAAGGGCATTATAGAAACCCATCAAGGTCGTTTGAAAATTGAAAGTAAAGAAGGAAAAGGGACCAAGGTCTCCATATTTTTGCCCTTAAAAGGTCCTGAATAGATGGGTATTAAATGTTTTGTCTAAAGTCTTTAATTTTAGCGTTCTTTTTCAGAGTGTCGTACCAATTTTTAAAAGCCTGCTGACGTTTAGCTTGCAACAAGCGAGCATACAATTGATTCTTCTGCTGCTCGAAAGTTTCCTCATCAAAGGGAGTTTTTTCCACAACCTTAATCAGGTAATATCCTTTCATAGTTTCAACAGGCAAAGATATTTCACCAATGTCAAGTTTCATAGCTGTACCGTTAAATTGGGACTCGCGTCCTACACCGGGAACGTAATCGATCATCGAAAATGGCCCAACCTCCTTGACAGGCAAAGAATCCGCTGCTGCTACCACCTCAAAATCCTCGCTGTTGTGCATTTTCTGCCGCTCTTGCGCACACCACTGTCTGGCTAATTCCTTACGTCTCTCTGAACGCAGCAAATTCTCAATATCGGTCTTTACTTCCTTTAAAGGTTTAGTTCGAGCTTTCTGAATCTCGGCAATCTTTAGCACAATGAACCCCTGATCGGTTTGAAATGGCTCTTCATTACTTTCATTCAGCCTACCTTTAAACACAAATTTTACTATGTCTCTCTGAAATCCAATGCCAGGTATTAAGTCTTTATGCGGAAATAAAGGAGTAGTCTGCACTTGTAAAGAATCGTGGTTTACGGCTTCATCAAACCCAATTCTCTTAGCCATATCAGCAAAATAGATAGCTTTTGCTTTAATGTTTTCAATGGTGTCATTGCTGGGCTTAAATTTGAGCAAAATATGCCGTGCTTTGATTTGCTCTTTGTTATTTTCCCTTTTTCTATCCTCAACTTTGATAATGTGGAGACCAAACTGAGTCTGAATTGGACCAACAACCTCGCCTGGACGAGCTGCAAATGCAGCATCTTCAAACGGCTTGACCATGGAGCCTCGACCAAAATATCCCAAATCACCGCCTTTGGCTGCCGATGCAGGATCCTCTGAATAAACCTGAGCCAGTTCAGCAAAGTCTTCACCGTCTTTGATGCGTTTAATTAAATCCCGCGCAGAAGCCCACACACTCAAAGAATCACTAGAGGTAGGAACAATGGGAAATACTACATATTCAATCCTCCGTTTTTCAACTTCATAATATTTTTCCTTATTGGCCTGGTAGTATTTTCTGATTTCTGCATCGCTTATTTCGATCTTTTTATCTTGAAAATGTCGCGGATCAAAAAAAACATACTTTACTTTCGCTTTCAAATTTCGCTTCATGAATTCCCACTTCACTTCATTCGGTGTAACTCGCACAGAAGCTGTCACTACCTGTTGAAGTTTTTCATAGGGCAACATAGTTCGCAAGTATGCTTCTACCGGGCGCCAGTCATTTTGCGGATTACGAAGCGCATCATGATATTTGCGAAAATCGAATTTCCCATTGGTAAGGAAACTCTCATTAGTACGTAAAATTTCAGGAGGATTATTTTTTAATTGAAATACTACTTCTTTGTCAGTAACTGTAATATGATATTTTCTAATTTGCTGTTGCAATAGGATTTCCTGGATTAGGTTCTCCCATACTTGTTGCTCGAGAAAACTCCATTCCCTCTCACCGATTTCCTGGCCAGTCTTTTGGCGGTAAGCCTCCATTTGTCGCTGCAATGCTTGATAATATTTTTCAATACGAATTTTCTCACCATTAATCTCCCCAATAATTCCTTTTCGATGGCGAATACCAGTAATATTCATCCCCCAGTTGAAAATAATTGTTCCTACAAATGCTAGGACCAGAATAATAAGGAACTCTTTAGTGTACTCTCGCATTTTTTTCATTACCATAGTTTGCTTCTCCCTTTGCTAATTCTCACCACCTAACGAATGTAAATTTCCCAATTGCAATAAAATTTAACACATCCTTTACCTAAATGCAAGAGGTTTTTCCAATTACCCTTTTGGGGTGGTAGCGCCGCATTAACAATACAGCGCTACCGGGTAATTCGAAACCTGCTAAAGCAGGTTTTTGATTAAAGGTAGCCACCGGATTCAATCCGGGGGCTATC
>MZGM01000042.1 GCA_002085035.1 Candidatus Zhuqueibacterota bacterium 4484_219 | reverse complement strand
GATCCCGAAGAGTTTGCTATAGCGCTTAAGTGGGTGAAGGCAAATTGTAAAGAGGGACGAGACTACAATGCTCCTGCAAATGCTCGCAGTCGAGCGCAAAAGGATCAGGATTGGCAAACCGTGGTCAAGATGACCATGATCACTCGTGATTTGATGGTTGGTAACCCACGGCTGGCAGAAATGGGTTACGAAGAAGAAGCTCTTGGACACAATGCCCTTGTGGCAGGTTTTCAGGGGCAACGCCAGTGGACTGATCACTTTCCCAATGGTGACTTTATGGAAGCGATTCTTAACTCCTCATTCGATTGGAACGGTATTCGTCAGCCATTCATCCTGGCTACCGAAAATGACAGTCTGAACGGCGTAGCAATGCTTTTTGGGCACCTACTGACCAACACCGCCCAGGTATTTGCTGATGTACGAACATATTGGAGCCCGGCGGCAGTCAAACGGGTGACGGGTTATGAGCTGAAGGGACGAGCGTCTAATGGCGTAATTCATCTGATTAACTCCGGGGCAGCAAGTTTAGATGCTACCGGTCGACAAATGCGGAACGGCAAACCAGCGATGAAACCGTACTGGGAAATCACCCCTGAAGAGGTGAGGCAGTGTTTAGAGGCTACAACCTGGTATCCGGCAATTACGGAATACTTCAGGGGAGGTGGCTTCTCTTCCGGTTTCCTGACGCGAGGTGAAATGCCGGTAACCATGTCGCGGGTTAATTTAATCAAGGGATTGGGACCGGTGCTGCAACTTGCCGAAGGCTACACGGTAGATTTACCCGAGGAAGTACATCAAGTGCTGAATGAGCGTACCAATCCCACCTGGCCAACACATTGGTTTGTCCCGAACTTGACAGGCAACAGCCCGTTCAACGATGTTTATTCTGTGATGTACAATTGGGGAGCCAATCACGGAGCTATTAGTTACGGACACATTGGCGGGGAATTAATTACTTTGGCTTCAATGTTACGAATTCCGGTTTGCATGCACAACGTGCCAGCAGAACGTATTTTCCGGCCCAGTGTATGGTCTGCCTTCGGAGCGCTTGAGCCCCAGAGTGCTGATTTTAGAGCCTGCGCCAACCTCGGGCCTTTGTATGGCCGTTACTAGTGCTTTTTCCAAGTTCTGGGCACAATTAAGTTACGGTTTTCTAACAAAATTAACCCTAACTGTGGAGGTGGCGAAGAAAAACGCTTTTAATCTTGCTGCAGGTCGTGTATTTATTGGTTTTCTCAAAAATGTCTTTCCAATTAATGTGCTCCAGGCAGTAAAAAGTGTGCCTGAAGTGGTACGTATCTTTTGCGCTACTGCTAATCCGGCCAAAGTAATAATCGCCGAAACCGAACAGAGACGCGGTGTGTTAGGTGTGATTGATGGTCAAAGTACCTTCGGGATTGAAGCAGAGAAAGATATCGAGGATCGTAAAGCGCTGTTACGGAAATTTGAGTATCAATTGTGAGCTTTGCATCCGTTAAAATCATTATGGTTATGTAAGCTGCCTTTTTCGATTTACATCTTCTGAATCTCAGAGGAATAAAGGTTAGGTCGGTGCTGTTGTTAGAAGATAACCCGTTTCTTTTTACGCGAGCGCAACCTTTCGCTAGGATTGGTTTTACCTGTATGAATTGGACAGATGGTTTTGGGGGCAAGATTGACATCAAAAACTTCTTCTACTACTTCCGGACAATATTCTGAGGCCAATTTTTTGCTTTGTTTACAGATCTTGAGCCGCACTACTCCGGGAGGCATGCGAAAATTTTCATAAGGTAGATTTAGAGTATCATGAGCCATTTTCATAAAATGTGCCCAGATGGGAAGTGCAGCAACGCTACCTGTTTGGTTTGGCCCTAAGGTCATACTGGGATCATCAAGTCCTACCCATACTCCTGCTACTATTTGGGGAGTAAAACCAATAAACCAGGCGTCGGTGTATTCATCGGTAGTGCCGGTTTTGCCGCCTGCTGGTCTATCGAATCCATAAGTTGTTCGAGCTCGCACTCCTGTACCCCGGTTGATTACTGTTTCTAACATGTCGGTCATAATGTAGGCAACTTTTTCGGAAAGCACCTCTTTACGAACTGGAGAATTTTCAATTAGTACTTCCCCATTGCGGTTGATTACTTTAGTTACAGCCATCGGTTTTGCCCATACTCCTTGATTAGGAAAAACTCCGTAGGCGGATGTAATTTCCAGGGGGATGACCTCGGAAGTACCCAGAGCCAAGGCATCTACTGGGCGAATGTTTGTAGTAATTCCCATACGGTGAGCATATTCTGCTACAACGCTTGGTTTGACAATCTCTTGTAGCAACCGAGCTGCAACCAAGTTCAAGGAAAGACGCAATCCATCCCGCAACGTTGTTGGCCCTCCTTGAGAACGGTCGTAGTTACGTGGTATCCAACGGGTGCCGTCGGGCATAAATAGTACTACCGGTTGATTTAGAATTTCAAAATCCGGTGAATAACCATTATCAATTACCGCTGTGTAAATAAATGGCTTAAAAGCAGAGCCTGGTTGTCGTTTTGCTTGTACCGCACGATTGAATTTTGATTCATTGAAATCTCTGCCGCCAATCATGGCTAAAATATGGCCGTTATGTGGATTAATAGCAACCAAAGCTACTTGAACTGCCGCTTTCCTGTCTAATAATGAGTCGCGTTTTGCTTCGTCTTTAAGAATGTTGTCTAACTCCTTAGGGTCTGGAATCATAGTAGACAAGATTTTTTCCTCCAAGTGCTTGGAGAGGATGTGTTTTCTTACCTGTTTTTGCAAGCGTGGTAGAAATTCCTGCACCGCTTTTTCCGCCGCGGCTTGTACGCGGCTATCCAAAGTGGTGTATATGGTAAACCCTCCGGTGTAAAGATTCTTACCAAAAACATCCTCCAGTTGCTGTCGTATGTATTCGGTGAAATAGGGAGCGATATTCTTTTTTGTTTCTCGATGTCCACCACTGCCCAGAACAATGGGTGTATTAGTTGCTGTCTCAAACTGCTGGCGAGAGATTATGCCATTTTTGAACATTAAAGCCAGTACTAAATTGCGTCGTTTAAGGGCTCGTTGTGGCCTGCGAATAGGGGAGTATCCCCCAGGAGATTTTAATAAGGCTGCCAGCAAAGCGCATTCTTCCAGGGTTAAGTCTTTAACATCTTTATTGAAATAGAAATCTGCCGCCGATTTTATGCCATAGGTTCCATGCCCAAAATAGTAACTGTTCAGGTACATTTCCAGGATTTCGGATTTGGCATAAGTTCGCTCAATCTGAACTGCTGTAATGACTTCTCGTATCTTGCGAGTGAATGTTTTTTCCCTACTAAGTTTGCTGGGGTAAAGTTCACGTGCTAATTGTTGAGTGATGGTGCTGGCACCTTCCAGCTTAGCCATGTGAATTAAATCCACCAGCGCTGCTTTGAACAAACGACGTACGTCTACTCCCCAGTGTTTCCAGAATTTTTTGTCTTCAGTAACTAATACAGCTTGTTTCAAATATTCTGGAATCTGGTTATAGGGGATGTATTCTCTGCGTTGGGTGTAAAGCTCTTTGATTAGAACACTATCGGCAGAAAATATCTTCGTTACCAGTTTTGGCTCGTAGTGTTCTAACTGAGTAAGAGGGGGAAGACCGCTAATCACATAAATAAAATAACCAATAAAACCTATCGTAACCAGGCCAATTAATCCTGCAATTAAATAAGTCTTTGGCTTTTTCTTTAACTTGATGAGAATTCTTCCCCATTTAGGCGATAAATTGGAGGTGCGAAAACGACGTCTCATTGTTGAATCCTTTTGCAATTACTAATCAGTTTTTGAGCGCACAACAATTGTAAATCCCATTCCATGGCATTTAACTTTTTTAACGTGCGGATTACCCAAGAAGTTTCCTTTCTTTACTACCTGATTTCAATTCCCATTTTTTGAGGGTAAGCTGGCTGCCATCGAAGAGTGCATAAGTAAAATGCGAAAGCCAATCGCCCAAATTTACATAGATGCGAGAATTAACAGCAACTTTCATGGGACGATGGCTGTGACCCATGATTACAAAGTCGTATCCTTTATTGAACTGTTCTACAGCAAAATTTAAATATTCTTGATCCTCCTCATGCTGTTTTTTAATATCTTGCTGATAATGATTGCGGCTGAGATGAGAGGCATAACGGGCTATTGGAATTCCAATATCAGGATGGAGAAATTGGTAAATTTTAATGATAAAAGGATGTTGGAGAAAACGTTTCATCAATCTGTAGCCCACGTCTCGTTTAATAATCCCGTCTCCATGGAAGATAAAAAATTGTTTTCCACCTAGTTGGGTAGTATGTATGCCGTGATAAACTTTTATCCCCATTTGCGTGGGGAAAAATTCTCTCATCCAGAAATCGTGATTGCCGGTAACAAAAGTGATAGGGATTCCTTTTTCCCGCAGAATTAGCATCTTTGAGAGAATTCTTTGATAATAATTTGGAATAACCCAATGGTATTCAAACCAGAAATCGAAGAGATCTCCCACAATGTAAAGGGAAACATTATTTTGACCTTCCAGGTAATTGAAAAAGTCGATTAGGTATTGTTCTTTGATTATTTCGTTTTGCAGATTGCGCGAGCCAATGTGAGCATCTGAAATAAAATAAACAGCTTGCATTTGTTCCTCTTTTTAGAATAGTACACCAAAGCAAAATAGTAATTTCCTGTTTAAAAAGCAAGGCTAAATTTTGTAAGTGTAGTGAGAAAAATATCTTGACAAATTGGAGAAAATTTCGTAATATTCACAAAGGCTTGCTAAAGGTTGTACCTATCGAAAAACGATTTAGCTTCGCATTTTGAAAGTTATAATGGCAGAATTGTCGATAACATCGTATGCTAAGATTAATCTATCCTTGCGCATTCTTCGGCAGCGTGAGGATGGATATCATGATATTGAAACAATATTGCAGACAATTGATTTAGCGGATCATCTGAACTTTACGGCATTGGAGACAACCGATATTCAAATTACCGTTTCTGGTGCTGATGTTCCCACTGATGAGTCGAATTTGTGTTTCAAAGCAGCTATTTTGTTAAGGGAAGTAGGTGGAGCAGGTAAAGGATGTAGGATTCATATTGAGAAAAAAATTCCACTTGGAGCAGGGTTGGGAGGTGGAAGCAGCAATGCTGCAGCCACCCTCTTGGCGCTAAATCAGCTTTGGCAATTGAACTTATCCGATTTGCAGCTTTTTGAGTTGGCCAAACAATTGGGTTCAGATGTGCCATTTTTTCTGCGTTCCGGTACCGCTCTGGCAACGGGACGAGGTGAAATTCTAAACTACTTTGAGTCACCATGGGACTACTACGTTGTGGTAATCTACCCTGAAATTCAGATTTCTTCTGGTTGGGCTTATGGAAATTATAAAATTAACTTGACAAATTCTAAAAAAGATGTTAAATTAGATAGTTATTCATTGCAGCAAATTCAACTTCATGAATTTGTTGAATTTTTCCGGAACGATTTTGAGAGTGTAATTTTTGCACACTATCCGCAATTGAAAAAGATCAAAGAAGAGCTTCAGAACGATGCCTTTTATGCAAGTTTGTCGGGTAGCGGTTCTGCAATTTATGGACTTTTTGAACATAAATCAGATGCGGAAAAGGCATATTATCATTTTAGAAGACAGTACCCTACATTTTTAGCAAAACCTGTTTTGGATTTGTAAATTCAGACTTCTGCAAAATGCGAAAATTGGTAGCTGCAGGCTGAAGCCTGCGAGTCATAAGTTCTATATTTATGACGCCTTACGCAACCTAAAGGTTGCGACTACCATTAATTCAAGATGTAAATTGTCTATTTTGCAGAAGTCTATTTGTAAATTAAATAGGGAGGGGCAGTATGGAGATCACCGAAGTAAGTATTAACCTTATGGACGAAGAAAGGTTAAAGGCATTTGCTAATGTTACTTTTGATGATGTCTTCGTGGTGCGTGGTCTTAAGGTGATTAATGGTAACAAGGGATTGTTTGTCTCGATGCCCAGCAGGAAGTTAAATGATGGTACTTATCGAGACATTGCGCATCCAATTACTAATGAGTTTCGGATTAAAATGGAGAAAATAGTTCTCGAAGCGTATCATGAAGTACTGGCGGAAGAGAAGTCTCAGACCGCTGCAAATAGTAAATAACCACTCAATTTATTGGATTTTTTTAGGTACAATGAAAAAGAGTAGAGAGAAGAAAATATTTTCTGGTTCAGCCAATCCAACTTTGGCAGCTAAGATTGCCGAAAAGCTTAACCTAAAGCTGGGCTCAATGACTATACGGCGCTTTAGCGATGGAGAGATTTGGGTCAAATACAACGAGAATATTCGTGGTGCAGATGTTTTTATTATTCAATCTACTAACTCGCCAGCGGAGAATTTGCTAGAACTTTTGATTATGATTGATGCGGCAAGGCGAGCCTCAGCAGCTCGAATCACAGCAGTAATTCCCTATTTTGGCTATGCACGTCAGGATCGTAAGGATCAACCACGTGTGCCCATTTCTGCCAAATTGATTGCCAATCTAATCACTGTAGCTGGTGCTGATCGAGTTCTCACCATGGATCTTCATGCCCCCCAAATTCAGGGGTTCTTTGATATTCCGTTTGATCATCTTTACTGTTCTTATGTATTTATGAATTATTTTCGCAAGAAGAAGATTCCTAACTTGGTAGTAATGGCTCCGGATTTAGGTGGTATCGGTATGGCTCGAGCTTACGCTAAAAGACTGAAAGCTGAGCTGGCGTTGGCATATAAACGTCGAGAAGAGCAGAACAAAGTTGCAGAGATGGAAATTATGGGGAATGTACACCACAAAAACGTGCTAATTGTTGATGACATGATAGACACTGGTCGTACACTGATCCGGGCTGTTCAAAGGCTAAAAGAAGAGAAGTTAGGTGCAAGGGATATTTATGTGGCCTGCACCCATGCACTGTTGAACGACGAAGCAGTGCAAAGGATTGATCAGGCTCCAATAAAAGAAATTGTGGTAAGTGATTCTGTTTTAATTCCTCCTGAAAAGCAAATTTCTAAGCTCAAGATTTTAAGTGTGGACAGTCTATTTGCTCAGGCGATTAATTGCATCCACGAGGAGAAATCGATTAGTGTATTATTTGACATTGTGAAATGAAAAAAGGAGTAAGTACTATGGCTGAGGCGGCATTACAGGTAGAAAAACGTCAGAAAAATACCAAATCGTACCTGAAGCAATTGCGAAAATCTGGGAAAATCCCCGGGGTGTATTACATGCATGGAAAGGATTCCATACCCCTGATAGTCAATGAGAAAGAATTACGTAAGTTACTGACTTCGAATATTAGTGTTTTTACATTGAATTTTGGAAAAGGGGGAAGGAAATCTTGTGTTATTAGGGAAGTACAGCGTGATCCTGTAAAAGGAAATATTTTGCATGTAGACCTTATGGGGGTTAAAGCCACTGAAAAGATTGTTGTGAAAGTTCCAATACATCTGGTAGGTACCCCTGAGGGTGTGAAAACTGAGGGGGGCATATTGGAACATCATCTTCGGGAAGTGGAAGTTGAATGTTTGCCTAAGGAAATTCCTGATTCAATCGAGGTGGATGTAAGTTCTTTAAAAATTGGAGACTCTATTTTAGTAAAAGATATTGAACCAGGGAATGTTGAAATTGTCACAGACAAAGAACATCTTTTAGCAACAGTAGTTCCTCCGGCAGTGATGCCCGAAGTAACACCTGCGGAAGAAGTAGAGGTTGAAGAAGAACTTAAAGAGCCGGAGGTAATTGGCGAAAAAGAGCGCGACCAACAGGAAAAAACTGCAGAAAAATAAGCCAGTAAAGATTGAGTGTAGAAAAACATTTCTTAATTGTGGGTTTAGGAAACCCGGGTCGCCGATACTCTAAAACCCGGCACAATATCGGATTTATGATCGTTGAGGCTTTTGCTAAAGTCCTTTCGCTGCAATTTAGACCAGGAGAAGGAGAGTTTATTGTTGCTGAAGGAACGTATGCCAATGCAGCAGTATCATTACTAAAGCCATTGACTTATATGAACCTAAGCGGTAGGGCAGTAGCTCAAGCAATGGCCTATTACAAGTCTCCACTTTCTGATTTGTTAATTGTAGTGGACGATATTCATTTGCCATTGGGAGCAATTCGTCTCCGGAAAAAAGGTAGCGATGGGGGGCATAAAGGTTTGGCTTCGATTATTCACCATCTGAACAGTAAGGAATTTCCGCGATTGCGTTTTGGTGTAAAGGGCGAAACAGAAATACAAAATTGGGTCAGTTATGTTCTATCAGACTTTGAGCAGCAAGAGTGGAAGGTTGTAAACCAACGGATCCCAACTGCCGTGGAGGCTATTCAGTGCTTTATTTCCCAGGGGATTGATGTTGCGATGAATAAGTTTAATCAAAAATGGGTAAACGTAGAGGTGTAAAGAAAAAACGACGTTTTGCAAGGGAGGTTCGATGTTGCGATTTTATGAACTTGTTTTCGTTATGGATGCACAATTGGAGCAATCAAAGATTGAAGAATT
>MZGM01000041.1 GCA_002085035.1 Candidatus Zhuqueibacterota bacterium 4484_219 | reverse complement strand
AACATTGACTGCCGGAGGCGGTGGGTCTCGGTTTGCTAGGCCCTTGAGCTAAGCTTATTTTCTTTGAACCCAGATTCGGAAAAAACCCTGTAAAGATTTTTCTATCTCTTGCCCAGATTCTGTCGAAAAATGGCAATTTCACAGAAAACGTGCTCCATTCTACCTTGAAAACAGATGTAGGAGGCGTCTCCAGGCGCTGATGCAATCGGGCTCTGGAGAGCCCTCCCACAGAAATAGATATCTGAAGTGAGTCCACAGTACTGGCAACAACTCCATTTTTCCGACAGAATCTGCACCTGTGTCAAATAAGCCAGGGTTTGACTCCGTAAGTCTAAAAATCATTGCTCAACCTTTCCCCTCTGTCTTAACCAATCTCCAATTAAACCATCACACAAGAACATTCAGGTAGCACCTCAGGATTTTTCATTTTTTACCTGAGCAGAAATCACTATAAAACATCCTGTTCCATAACCGTCTTTTACAGGTTCAATAACGGTTATTTCTTGGGGGTTTTTGAAGATTGTCTGACAGGTTTTGATATGTTCAAACTTCAATTTTTTAAGCCACTCCAAAACTTCTTTAGCAGAATAAAATTTAGCCTTTCTATAAAATTTGTTCTCTTCCTTGTTTGCTTCATACAATTTACCAAGAAAACTTTCTTTGTCAATTATGCCTATAACAATACGGCCTCCCGGTCTAAGAACTCTTTTTGCTTCTCTAAGGGTTTCAATAGGGTCTTGCACAAAGCATATTGTTACAACTATCAATACAAAGTCAAAAGAAGAGTCGTTAAAAGGGAGTTTTTCCGCCTTTGCATTATAGACTTCTATTCCGCGTTTCCGTGCTATATTTGCCATTGCTTTTGCTGGCTCCACTCCAATCTTAATACCAAGAGGAACTGCAAATCTTCCTGTACCCACTCCAACCTCTAGCCCCTTACTATTTTTGGGAATGAATTTCTTTAAAGCCTGAACTTCGGACTCATAGGTAAATCTATTCATATCAAACCATTCATCATATTCTTGAGCGTATTTTTCAAAGATTTCAATACCATTCATTATTCTTCACCTCCATTAAGCACAGCCCAAACAGCGTCTAACGGTGCCAGCGGAAAAGAAATCCTGAGTGTTAGCGAAGGCTTTCTCGAAATGTTAATTGATGTCAGGTCAAATTATCTCTCAACCGTTGGGACACTATTGATTGGCAGTGTTCATTGATCGCAATTTATGAAACAATACAATGGAACATTTCTCGATGTCCGCTACTAAATCTTCAACTTTATGAGTAAAATAGTTGTAGGCTATCAGTGCAGGAATACCAATTGATAGACCAAAGATGGTGGTAATCAGAGCTTGAGAAATCCCAGCGGAAAGAGCGCTGGCTTGGCCGACTCCTATTTCGGAGATAACATTAAATACTTTTAGCATTCCCAGGACGGTTCCCAGTAATCCCATTAACGGGGAGCTGACCGCCACAGTTTCCAGTGCCCCCAACCCCCTTTCCAGATTGCGTGTTTCTTGCCGGCCAGAATCTTCAAATAACTCTTTAAGCTCGCTGGGAGGGAGGTGGCGATTTTCTAAGCCTGTCCGAATAACGTTAGCCAAGCTACTGTTGCTATTGTGACAGATAGAATTTAGCATTTCGACATCTTTTATGGTGTGAATATTATTAACCATGTTTACTAAATGAGGATCGAGCACGCGCTTGTGCTTCAATTGAATAAGTCGCTCCAAAGTCACCGCCAAAGCTACAATTGAAGATGCCAGTAGCGGAATCATCATCGGACCGCCCTTCTCAAAAAAATCCACTGTCTCACGTAGAATACTCAAGGTTTTTCCCTTTCGCGATTAAATAAAGTAAAACAATAAATTAGTTTCTTTGATTATTTCGGTTTGGCACTCCGTGGGTAATGTACCAGAATGATGCCGTAACCTCAAGGAACGGCTCTGGAAAATTTGCTGGAAGTGGACGAAATGGTGCTGAATTTGCTATCGCATTTATACTCGTTTCTACCAAGGATTTATGCCCCTGGTAGCTTATGACTACCAGATCACGCATCTGACCATTGGGAAGAATTTTGAATCTCACAATATTTTTACCATTGATAATGCCCATTTGAGTAAAGGCCGGGGGTGGGAAAATATGCCTCTGAATTGTCTTTTTTAGCTGCAAGAGGTAAGGAGCAAAATCCCAATTGTAAGTATTAAAAGCAAAACCACCCAGATCATCTACGCTGAATTTTTCGCTTCGATGAGTAATGTCAGTGCTGTAACCAGACCGTGAAGATTTACCAGTTAAGAGATCTCGACTGAATTTTTGCTTGTCAGGGCTCAAAAAGGCGAATTCGGTTTCGCTCTGTTCCAAAGACGATTTTTGTCCTGCTTGTGTGGCTTCGGTAGTGACAGGCGCAGTTTCTGTTGCCTTATTGGTACCTTTGGGCAATAGTTGGGTCGCCTGCTCAAATTCGCCAGATGCAAAAGGAGTGTTTCCACGGTGTTTGGTCTGAATAGGATTTTGAGCTTTCATGTCTTTATCAGAGAGATAATCAGATTGCTTCGGTTTAGTAGATGTATTTGACTGCTTAGGCGTTTCTACTATTTCGAAAACGATGCGCTTTTCAGCTTGGGGCGGAATTTTCTCTCTTAACGCCAGCAAGTGGTAGTGAGTACCCAAGCCGTAAATAATAAAAAGCAGCAGGTGCAGCAAAAACGACAGCAAAAGATAAAGACCGATCCGTCGGCTCCGAATATTATCGGGATAGTTTTTTGAGAAAGGTACTGACATCGCTATTGTTAATCAGATTTTTGAGCAAAAATTTCAAGATTTTTTAACTATGACTTTCTGACAGATCAGGAAATTTTAAATTGCATTAAGTCCTCAGCTATTACCACCTCACCGGAATACTGTCGGGTCACTATTCCACGGATATCCACATTTTCCATTGGTGGATAGAAATGAGTTAGCACTAATTTTTTACATCCGGATTCTTGTGCTACCTGAGCTGCTGAGGTCGGAGATAGATGGCCATCTACTTTTTGTTGATCAGGAAATGAGCATTCCAGAAGTAGTAAATCTACGTTGTGTGCCAGTGTAACTAGTGTGGGGCAATAATCGGTGTCGCCAGAAAAGACGATTGATTTTTTTGCTGTATTGGTAAAGCGATAGCCGATACTGTTAGCGGAATGAGGTACTGGTTTGGAACTAATGTTGATATTCTCGAAAGAGAAAGTTTCGTCACCCACTTCTCTGATAGTCAAATCATATTCTGGGGATACGAGCCAGTTACCATACAGATCAGCTAATTTGCGATAAAAGCTAACGAATCCCCATGGTCCAAATATGGATAATTCTTTCTGGCGTTTAAATCCGGGAGTGTGCCGAATGGCAAACAGAAATGGCACTAAATCCGCCACATGATCGGGGTGAAAATGAGTGTAAAAGAGTGCGTCAATTTCTCGAAAGTCCTTGCCTGCTTTTTCCAGTTGTCGCAATGTACCTGTGCCACCATCCAATAAAATCTTTTTCCCTTCAGTTTGCAAGAAATAGCCGGGCGAACTGCGTCGTGTCGAAGGTACACTACAACCCGACCCCAGAATGATTAACTCCATGATGTTACCTTTTCATGGTTTGAATAATTAATTTTTTACAAGATGTCAAAGCATTTGCTATGCTTTACGAAAGAACAGGCTTTTGCAATAAATCAGACTTTGTCGTGTACAACCGCGGAATTACGATCTGTCCTTCCACCTGGTCTCCAACCAATATGGTAGCGTGATAGTAGTGTAGAAGGACCGTCAAAGCTGCCAGCAACGCATCCAGTTCATCGTGAGAAAGCAAATGTTCCTCGGCGGTAGGAAGGCCCTCAATCCACTCTCTCAGAAGAGATTGTAGGCGCTGTCGTTCTTCCCGCCTGGATTTTAGCTGCCAGGATGATTTTGGGAACAGCCGCTTTTTGGTTGCTGTAGGGAAAACTTCCAACACCGTGTGGTTAGCAGCAAGGAGTTGATCGCGCAATCGTAGCCCGCGACGAATCCAGCCCTTGGCAAAGCTTTCTCGGGAAATTACATAAGCATGAATACCCAGGCTACGCAGTTCTCGTTCGGCGATTCGTCCTTTCCAAGGGTTTTGGGGCTGACAGTTACATTGTGGTACATCCTCCATGCAGCATCGACCAAGTCCCAATGGCAAAGTACATGGGGCATCCAGCCCTATAGCCCAGGTTGGGGACGGAAAAAAAGCAACAATTTCAGCATCCTTGCGACAAGGTTTTAGCTTCACGAGCCAGAATTTCTCGTTTATCAAAGCACAAAACGTAGGGCGTCGGCTGGAAGCAGTAGGATCAATACCACCAAAAAGCAACATAAAAAGTTAATTGAAGATAAGTTATTTGGTCATTCAAACTTTTCCACAAGAGCTGATGATGTCCATACAGATTTTTTCAATTAGAACCCAGTCTCTCGCGGATAATGCGTTCGAAGCGCGGTTTGTAAATCAGGTTGTAAGTTTCTTCCTTGTCAGGAAAAAGTTCCAGAATACGTTGCTTTGTAGCTTCTACTAACTCCAGCATTTCCAGCATGCTCATGTCCTCTTGATAAAGGAGATGAGTGGTGAAATCAACCAGGAATCGTAATCGGCGAAGCTTTTGTTCTTCTTGTTCAATTTCTTTTTGCGTGGCCATTAGAAATAAAATTTTAAGTTGAAAGTTACAATGAATCTAAAAATTCCCGAAAGCGCTTGATGTGGCTACCCTTCCAATAAACACGCAGGCAATGTGGGCATTGATAAAAGAACTCGGTGCCATCTCTGATAGATTTAGGAATATTGTCTGGTAGTTTATCTTTTGGTAGCGGATGTACTTCGGTATTACACAAGGTACAAAGACGAAAGATGTACGAAGAGGTGTCTAAGTTAAAGGTTACAATAACTTGCTTGAGCTGTACCTTGGGATGATTGGATTCCACCAGTAGATGTTGCACGGAATCGGCCTGTGAGAGTAAATGTTTATTTCGGGTAAGGAGCAAGCGGTTTTCATCTCTGGCAATTTTCAATAGCTCCATTGCAGAAAGATTAGGATTGTAGAAAGTATCATAGCCGAGGATGCGTAACCAACGTGCTAATTTCCCTAACATGACATCCACTGCAAACTTAATTGCATCTGCTTCACATTTCATTATTTTTAGGCATCTTAGGTGAATCTGTAAAGGTGATTTCTCGAATTTTACCCTTAATAAAAAATACGTTTAAAATAACAAAAATGCAAGTTATTGTTGAACTTTTTCGCAAATGGATGTTTGGAGTATTTCTTTTAACCGTTTGTATTTCGTCTGTAGTTCAGGATGTGATTGCTCCGAAATATCCAACGCCTGCAGTGCTAATTCTCGATATATTTGAACTAAAAGTGGGGATTCCTGTGCTAATGCTTGCAAATGAGCTTGAACAGTTTTTACATCTCCACGTAAAATCGGACCAGTGAGGGCTTTGCTCGGGTCTTGGTGATGCATGTTTTTCACTACTCCCTGAAGCAATGGCAACAAAATTTTCCAAGGTTTTTGCAAATTGATGTTTAGTTTTTTTAATAACTCCTCCGCCAGTGCCATCAGCACCACCACGTAGTTCGAGGCGAACACACAGGCTGCATGATAAACTGGTTTTGTCTCTGGAGAAATTACCAATGGGATTCCTTTCATACGCTGTACTAATTCAGTTAGAATTGTCACAGCCTTTTCTTCCCCCTCTATGCCAAAATAGGTGCCAGTAATTTTGTTGGCTTCATCTTCTATTCCGGAGAAGGTCTGTATTGGATGTAGAGAAGCTACTATTGCGCCCTTAGCTTTTAGCGGTATTAGAACTTGGGAAGTAGTAGCACCAGAGGTGTGTGCTACCACAGTGTTAGTCAAATCAACTGTAGAATTACACAAATTTTGCGCTACAGTAGGGATTTGGTCGTCAGGAACTGTGAGCAGGAGTACATCCAAGAGGGGCCAATTTCCCATTTCACTAATTATGCAGGAGTTGGGTAGTTGTTTAGCCACTTGTTTGGCATTCTCGAGGTAACAATCCATTATTAATGATATCCGGTAACCCACTTGATTCAGGCGCAGAGCCAGAGCGCGCCCCACTCGCCCCGCGCCTATAAGTCCGATATTGTAGTTTATTTTTTCCATGGTGCTCAAGTTGCCGCATATGAGTGATATTGAATGTTAGAGGTCGGCATTCCAGATTAGTACTTTATTCCCTTTGCAAATGCCAGTGTCCATAAGGCCCGACGTTTAAAAGCAAATCGAGGACAGAAAGATTAGGTAAAAAATCGCCAAACTGCTGATTATATGGTTCGACATTTGGAGAAATCCATTGACAGCCGAATCCCTGTTGGACTAAAATCCGATCGTCAAAAAACGACCGGGCATCACTTTCTACCACATAGGTGTCGCAAGAAAAAGTTTCAAGATAGCGCACGACCTTTTGTTCCCGCAGGCCAGTTGCTTCTACCTGCGAAGCAAGGACGACTTTTGCCTTAATGTGGAATTGTTGAACGAGAAACTCCAACAAGTGATGATTTAACTCAATAAGGAATGTCCATGATTGTTGATATGTATGTTTTAGCCAGTCGGCGTATGTCTCCCAAAAAGGAGCATTTTTGTAGTTAACTAATATGGTGCGGAAATGCTGTTTACTCCAGGTGGTGTCGGGCTTTATTTGTACCCGACAAAGTGGTTGTCCCTTCATTCCTTTGCTAAGTACAGGTATGGTAATCCACTGCCAACCATTGACCGTTTTGATTGGGGCCCGGTTGATTTGGGTGGAAGAGGAGAATGGCTGAATATCTAAAAGCACTACTACATCAGCCATGAGCAATTTTTTAAAATAAACCTGCCTTGGCCAATATTTAGGAGTAAAGGTAGCTAATTTCATAGTGCAGAATTAAATTGTCTCGACGATTGATGATTCAATAATAATATACAAATTCCCAGAGATGCTTGCAACTACAATGTTTGAAGTTGAACACATTTCTCGGATTTTCCAATCTCTTTTTAGAAATATTTTGCTGGAGATTCGTTGATAAATCATTTGCAAAAGCTCTATTTTTTTTGTATATTGTTTTTAACTTTAACCAGTCAAGAGTGGAAAAATTTTTCAGACTAGAATCAAACAAATGCAGAAAAGGAGGTTAGTATGGGATTAGTAACAACCAAAGGGATGTTCAAACGTGCATACGATGGTGGGTATGCTATTGGTGCGTTTAATGTCAACAACATGGAAGTTATTCAGGGTGTGGTGGAAGCTCTTGCCATGGGGAATGCACCAGGCATTTTGCAGATTTCCAAAGGTGCTCGGCAATATGCTGGGATGACCTATTTGCGTAAATTAGTGGAAGCTGCACTGGAAGAACACAAAGAGTTGGAGCTTGCCGTCCATCTTGATCATGGTCCTGATTTTGAACTTTGCAAAGCTTGTGTAGACGACCCCATTTTTACCTCGGTAATGATTGATGCTTCCGCTTTACCCCTCGAAGAAAACATCAGAATTACTAAGCAAGTAGTAGATTACGCTCATGCTGCGGGTAAAGTAGTAGAGGCTGAACTGGGCAGGTTGGGTGGTATCGAGGAACATGTGCAGGTAAGTGAAAAGGAAGCATTTCTAACCGATCCAGATGAAGCAGAGATTTTCGTAGAACGTACCAAAGTAGATTCTTTAGCAGTAGCTATTGGTACTTCGCACGGAGCATACAAATTCAAGGGAGAACCTGTGTTGGCATTAGATCTGGTAGAAGAACTTACCCGTCGTTTAAAGGGTTTCCCACTGGTGATGCATGGTTCTTCATCGGTTCCCCAAGAATTGGTAGAGCTGTGTAACAAATACGGTGGTCAATTGCCCAATGCCAGAGGCGTACCAGAAGAAATGATCTCCAAAGCTGTGAAAATGGGGATTTGCAAAGTTAACATCGACACAGACATTCGTCTGGCAATAACGGCAAAATTGCGAGAGTTTTTTGCTACTCAGCCTTCGGTATTTGACTACCGTAAGTATCTTGCCCCGGCTCGGGATGCTGTGCGGAATATGGTACTGCACAAACTCGATGTGCTGGGTTGCAAGGGTAAAGCAGTAACCTGAGAAGCGATGTGGCTAAGTGTTACAAGGAGGCATAATCTAAGGAGATTATGCCTTTTTAATTTACTCTTGTGTTGTCGGTAAGTTAATGAGGATAGAAACTTATGATCAAACACTGGGAAATCTTTTGTGACTTTGATGGGACTATTACCTATAATGATGTAGGAGATGTGACAGTCAAAAAATCGATCCCACTTTTTCCGAACTGGTTGAATATTGTCGATCCCGCACCTACCCGTTGATAGTGTTGAGCGATGGGTTGGATTTCTACATCAAGCGGATTCTGGAAAACTACCACTTTGGCTACTTAGAAGTCCGAGCCAATCATTTGTGTTTTGTTAATACCAATCGGATTGTTCCCCAGTTTCCTTACTGGCAACACACTTGTGGAGCGTGTGCAAATTGTAAAGGTTATCATCTGCGTCAGAGTCGGGAACAAGGGAATTACACTATTTACATAGGTGATGGACTTTCAGATCGTTGTGCTGTCAAAGAAGCTGATGTACTGTTTTCTAAGGGCGAATTGATGGAATACTGCCAACGTCACCAGGTGCACTTTTTCCCCTATTCAAACTTTAACGATATTGTGCAAAAATTGCAGGAGCTGGAAAACAGGGAAACTCAAATAAATTAAACATCGTAAAACACAATAGCATGAGGTAAAAAGCTGTATTTTCAACAACATTCTTGTCAATCAGAGTTGGTGAAGTTTTAATCTCTTAAACATTCACAAGGAGGTGTGCGGGATGAAAACTTTCTGGGATAAAATCAAGAAAGGCGTAGATGAGGGGGCAGCTTATCTCTCTGAGAAAACTGAGCAATTTACTCGCATTGGTAAATTAAAAATGGATATTTTGGGACTCAAGCGCAAAATTGAGGCAAAGTTCGCCAGACTGGGAGAGTATGTTTTTCAGTTGATTGTGCAGGAAGAGAGCAAGAGTAAAAATATAGCTGACGATGAAGAAATCATGAAAATGGTTGAGGAAATTAACAACTTGCAAAAACAACTAGATGAGAAGAATGAAGAATTAGAGATGGTGAGTAAAAGCAAAAGACCCGAAGCCACATCCGAACAATCTGTGGCAGAGTAACAGATTGAAATTAAAAGTGTTAAGAACACTCGGTGTCTTGTTTCACAAGTCATTCTCGGGGAGAGAAGATTGTACTTATCAGTTATTCGGTTCTTTGTGGTGGGGCTGTGCTGCCTTTTCGTTTCTAATACAAGTGCTCAGGAAAATGTGTCCGATTTTTCTGACTCACTTTCTCAGGAGATTACCGTTGCCGCAGTTGGAGACATAATGTTGGGCAACTGGGTTGTCGACTATTTGAAAACTGAAGGATGTGATTATCCCTTTCGTCAAATCAGAAACATCCTGCAAGATTCTCAACTTTGTATTGGCAATTTAGAGGCCCCGTTTGCAACTAACGGTGAAGCAATTGAAAAAGCTTTTGTCTTTCGTGTTCACCCCAGATATGCTAAAGCTTTGAAGTTAGCAGGTTTTGATGCCGTCAGTTTGGCCAACAACCATATCATGGATTATGGGATTATGGGATTACGCCAGACGCTTCGAACTTTGGACAGTCTGGGGATTCATTGTGCAGGTGCGGGAGTGAATCTGCAAGAGGCATTTAGCCCGGCCCGTCTCTCAGTCGGTAAAAACAAGATTGCCTATTTCGCCTTTTCTATGACTTTACCCAAAGAATTTTGGGCTACGGAAAAAACTCCTGGCACTGCCTATCCTTATTTGGCAGTAATTCAAGACTCGATAAGTAAGATGCACCAGCAGGGTTTTTTTGTTATTGTCTCATTTCATTGGGGCAAGGAGTTACAGGATACCTTGCGATACTATCAGCAGCCAATGGCACACGCAACTATTGACGCAGGTGCCGATCTGGTAGTTGGTCATCATCCCCACGTTCTACAAGGGTTTGAAATCTACAAAAACCGTTTAATTGCTTACAGTCTGGGAAATCTTATCTTTGGTTCGTACAGCGAGAATGCTCGCTGTAGTGTGATCCTCAAGGTAAAATTATCTCGCTCACATCTTTGTTCAGCAAAAATTTTCCCCATCAATGTCTACAACCGCGAGGTACAATTTCAACCCCGGATTTTGCCTGCTAAACAGGCAAGAAAACTATTTCAGCACTTAAATGCTCTTTCCCGGCCTCTCAATGGTGGTTACGATGTCTTCGACGAAAATGGCAATCTGAAAATTAGAAATCAGGAATCAGTTAAATTTTAATAAGTTACCAAAATTTCATTTAATTGTAAATGGGACTACTATGGACTTGTTTGAATCTACCCGAAAGGGGGAAAAGGACAAGCGCTATCAGCCGCTGGCTGATCGAGTTCGTCCCAAAACTCTGGACGAATTTATCGGACAGGAGCATATTCTTGGGCCAGGTAAGATCTTGCAAGAAGCAATCTTATCTGACCAGCTGATGTCAATGATTTTTTGGGGACCTCCAGGGACAGGGAAAACAACACTGGCTTACATAATCGCTGCTGAGACTAATTCTGACTTTTTCGCTCTTAGTGCCGTTACTTCGGGAGTTAGCGAGGTACGTAAAATTCTGGAACGTGCTCGGCTAAATTTGAGACTGAACAAACGTACTATTTTGTTCATTGACGAGATCCATCGTTTCAACAAAGCTCAACAGGATGCTTTGCTCCATGAGGTGGAAGATGGAACAATTCTGTTAATTGGTGCTACTACGGAGAATCCTTCTTTTGAGGTAATTTCGCCACTGCTTTCTCGTTGTCGGGTGTTTAGGCTCAATCCGTTGAGCGAAACGGAGCTTAAGCAGATCATCGAGCGTGCCTTGCAGCAAGACGTTGAGTTGCGCCGCCTGGCTGTCCAATTGGATGAAGATGCTTGCGCTCTGATTGTTCATCTGGCTAACAGTGATGCGAGAGTTGCCTTAAACGCCTTAGAAAT
>MZGM01000154.1 GCA_002085035.1 Candidatus Zhuqueibacterota bacterium 4484_219 | reverse complement strand
TTTTTTCTTGTTTTTGAATCTGGAAATTTGTATAATTTAGTTTAAAGGACAAATAACCAGAAAGGAGTAATTCAATCTGATGAAGCGATCTGCTTTTTTGGTAGGACGCACATTTTGGATTTTAACAGCAGTATTATTAGTGACTGCCCCCGATGTTTTTGCTCAGTACCTAAATTTACAGCAGCACATGGATTTTGGTAAAAATCGACATTATTTTACCACCACGCTGGAGGGAATGGCTGTGGACAATTATGGTAGTTGGTTCGGCTTTATTGATGTTGATCATGAAAGCAAAAGCAGTGGTACTGCCAATAGTAATTGGCATCTTGGTGCCCAACTGATCTACTTCGAGATTAATCGCTATTTTTCGCTCAGGGGATTGTCAAATAATGCCTTCCTGCAGCGTTGGGATATTACCGTCCAATACAACGACTCTGATGCAGCTTACATCCCCATGGCTTACCTGATAGGGATCTCCTGTAATCGTATTCTGGGAAATTTTTGCGATGCTCATTTGGAATTTTTGTTGCGCAAGGAGGAAAAACAAAAGCTGGGATGGCAACTTACTGCTGTTTGGGCTAAAGAATTTCATCTTGGCCGTGGGCGCTGGCAGTTGTGTGGCTACTTTGACTGGTGGAAAAATGACTCCGGCAAATTCTGGATGGCGGAACCCCAGATTCTTTTTAATCTGGAACAATTGGGGATTGGTTCCCGTTTTTGGCTTGGCAGCAAATGCGAAATCAACATTGGTCCGCAAAATAGCAACAATAGCGTAAATCCAACCATATTTTTACAATATGACTTCTAACATCAATGACCGTTTTTAGCTATCGGAGGAAAACCAATGTACGTCGTTTGCGTTACTGTCCATGTTAAAGATGGACATGCAGATAATTTTCTTAACGCTACCTTAGACAATGCGCGTAATACCCGCAAAGAATCTGGTAATGTTCGCTTCGATGTTTTACAGGCAGTGGAAAACCCAAACCAGTTTTTTCTCTACGAGGTCTATCGTGAGGAAGCAGATTTCCGCAAACATCAGCAGACGGAACACTACCTGAGATGGAAACAGACCGTAAAAGATTGGATGGCGCAACCGCGGCAGGGAATCAAATATCACAGTATTTTTCCGGAATCGACAGAATGGTAAGCAGAAGGATACTATGGATTTTGAATTTTACACGGCAGCGAGAATAATTTTTGGAGCTGGCAAGTTTAAAGAAATCGGCAAATTAGCCCGTGAACATGGGAAACAAGCGTTGGTAATAATTGGCGGTGGCTCCTTGCAAAAAGCGGGAGTAGTGCAGCGTTTAGTGGATTTGCTGAAAGAGCACGGTATTGTCTGCAATTTCTATCAAGTAACAGGCGAACCCCAAGTTGAAACCGTTGATGAGGGTGTAAGCGCAGCCAAGAAATCTCAGGCCGAGATGGTAATTTCTCTTGGCGGGGGCAGTGTTATCGATACCGGCAAAGCAATCTCAGGGCTGGTGACTAATGGTGGTTCAGTGATGGATTATTTAGAAGGTGTAGGCAAGGGCAAACGAATCACTCGGCCAGCACTACCGTTCATTGCAATTCCCACCACCGCTGGTACTGGCTCCGAAGTAACTAAGAACGCAGTAATCTGTTCCCGGACACAAAAATTCAAGAAAAGTATTCGCAGCCCCCACCTGATCCCTAAAATAGCACTGGTGGACCCCCTATTAACCCACACCATGCCCCCGGCTGTTACAGCCAGTTCCGGACTCGATGCCTTGACTCAGTTAATCGAAGCCTATGTTTCAAAAGGAGCTAATCCGATCACTGATGCTTTGGCCCAGAAAGGTATTACCTTGGCGGCGAGTTCTTTGTATCGAGCATATTGTAATGGCAATGATGCTGAAGCACGACAAAATATGGCACTGGCCAGCTTGCTGAGTGGAATAGCTCTGGCAAATGCCGGACTTGGTGCAGTCCATGGCATAGCCGCAGCTTTGGGGGGCTTATTTCCAATCCCGCACGGAATAGCATGCGCAGTGCTACTACCACATGTTGTGGAAATGAACTTCAAAGCTCTCTTGACAAAAAATCCAGTTGACTCTATTGTCAAAAAGTATCGCCAACTTTGCAAATTGTTATTGGGCAAAGAGATTGACCCCAAAGATGGGGTTAGTCCTGCCGTGGAATTTTTGCATGGACTTTGTGATAAAATGGCCATACCGTCTTTAACATCCTTTGGAATTAATAAAGACGATATTCCCTCTATCGTGCACGACAAAGAAGCTATCAGTTACTGTAAGCAAAAATATCCCGCTCCCAATATCACATATATTGAAATGGATGTCAACTCAACTGTTTTAGATAGACAATTTGATATTGCCACAGCCTTTCAAGTTATTGAGCACATACAGAATTTGTCCAAATTTATTGAACGGCTTAAGCAAATTGTAAAACCAAATGGTGTGATTTTCATAAGTACCCCAAATGTTAAACAACCCCAAAAAGGTAAGGTACAAAATCCTTTCCATTTTAATGAAATGAACTATGCTCAATTTCGAAAGCTTATAAGTGATAACTTTTCATCATTTGAAATACTTGGCGTGGCTTATGGTACTTCTAATAGAATCAGACATCTTTTAGGAAAGTTACCTTTTTACAAATGGGGCAAAAGATTAAACAGAAAAAGTAAATTCAAAAAGATAGCTGTCCACGCTTTGGATCTGACCAGCTTTACGATAATCAACTCACAAGTTGAAGAAAAATCAGCAGATTTGCTGGCTGTATGCCACAACACTTGAATTGGAAGAGGAGATTCCCATGAATCCTGGCAATATTCCAGTTTTAATGGTACAGGGGAAAACTTTGCCCGAGGTTTGGGAAAAGGCGGTGTTACGATGTTGGCAAGAAGGAGTACCCATCAAAACCGAATACGATCGCAAAGGTGACCCTCCCAGCCGCGATTGTACCATGACCATGGTAATTGAACAACCCTTCGCTGAACCTCGCATCCATCGTGCTTTTCCGGCCGGATTGGAGGACTTGGAAATCTATCGCCTCGAGGTAATAGAAGGAGTCCACGACCACTGGATTAAACCTGAGGAAGGAAAATGGACTTACACCTATCATCAGCGGTTATTTGCCTATCCTATTGCTGACCAGGTAATCAATCAAATAGACTACATTGTAAGAAAACTATCTGACGTCGGCTACTCAAGGCGCGCACAAGCCATTACCTGGAATGTATTAACTGACCCTCCAACTGATGATCCACCCTGCTTGCAAAGAGTTTGGTGCCGACTGATACCAGACGATTCCGGAAACCTGGTACTAAACATGAACACTCATTGGCGCTCTCGTGATGCTTACAAAGCAGCTTTTATGAATATCTTCGCTCTTACTGATTTGCAGTGCCTTATTGCTAACCATATTCAAGAACGTATTCAAAAGGAGGTTGCAGTAGGCCGATACCTGGATATTGCGGATAGTTTTCACATCTATGGTTCTTACTTCGAGGAGTTTGAAGGATTCTTGCATACGGTAAAAAACCGCTCATTTGAGGAACGAACCTGGACCTCAGAATTTGCTGCGCCTATTTTTGCCGAAGCCCGCGAACGATTGCGAAACGAGGCACTGTTCCATCAGATTTTGGTATTCACCCCGATGCATTTCAGGTCGAAAATAAACTTTTTTCAAGTAGTTTAGGGCACCGGAGATATTTTCAAAGTGTTGGAAAAGTTCACGAAAAAGATAACTTTCCGGTTTTGCCAATACCGAATCAAATTCATAAACCTGATAGTAAGATCGTTCACCCTCTTTCATATAGTAATCCATTACCCCCAGCCTTTCCACATATTCGCGAAATATGCCGGTCATGAATAAAGTGTAATCAGCTACGTGCTTACGTATCTCGCGCTCGTGAAAAGGATTAAATAGAGGCTCCGAGGGATGAGCAAAATGCTCCGCCTCTAATAACATTTCGACTACTGTGTACAGCGGATTACCCGCCAGATTACGGATGCGATAGAGACTATCAGTACGCGCAAAACGAGTCAATAAATTGGAAACATAGGAGTGAATCTCTTCGTCCTGTAAGCCGAGATCTGAAAAAGCAATGCGAGTCCATTTACTAAAAAACCGCCTTAAGGACTCTAAAGAAGGAGATTTGGGTACTAAATCTTGAGCCATAGTTACTCCTCCTATATTTCACAAAAGACAACGATAATAAAGTCTTCATTTTTTATGATATTTTACAATCAGGAGCAACAGAAGTTCCCAGGAAAACTAACAATTGTAACTAACTGAAACGGTTGAAAATAGAACAATTATTTCCAGAAAGACAATGTTCTAAGGTGATGATAACTAAGCGTCTTTACAATTTAGTCATAATGGCCATCTTTGTGGCTTTGGCTATTGCATTGGGCTTAGCTCTTATCTATATTCCCAATGTAGAACTGGTAACCGCTACTTTTTTTCTTGCTGGCTACTTTCTGGGCTGTGGACGCGGGATAATAGTAGCCATACTGGGAGAATTTCTTTACTCCCTGTTAAATCCCTACGGAGTAGCTGCTCCCCCACTTTTAGTCGCACAGATCGTTTCGATGACTTTAGTAGGAATGAGTGGTGGTCTATTTCGACAATTTCAGCTTCGAACACATTTGCCAAAGTGGCAACAACATTTACTCAGTGGACTTCTGGGATTGCTTCTGACATTCGTTTTTGATCTGCTTACCACGGTTAGCTTTTTAGTGTTTGCAGGTTTGAATCTGCAAAAATTTCTTGTTAGCGTAATTTATGGCTTAAGTTTCTACATATTACACATGGTTAGCAATACTTTGATTTTCTTTCTGGTAATACCTCTGATGATCCGTGCCCTGGAAAAACGAATCCCCAATTTGCAATCTCGCTTTTTGCTCTTATTATTAGTTGTAAACTTGCTGGTAACGTGTGTCCCGAACTACGCCCTGGCCAGTCTTAACACTCCTCAAACCATACCGGAAATATTAGTACCTTCATCAAGTGGTAAAGATAGTAGTGGTAAAGATAGTACCTCTTTCTATTTATCTGATGGCATATTGAACTGTCAAGATTTTGTTTACTTAAACCATTCCGGTCTGGCAGAACTATTGAAATTTTTTCCCGGGTTATGGCTACGCAATTCAGGTGGTTTTGGCCATCCAATTCTGGGATTTGTCGATTTGAATCTTATTCCCGTCGAATGGATTAAGCAAATCGAATACCGTTCCTCTATTACGATGTCCCTACCTGTTGGTACCTGGCCACTGATAGGAATAATCAATTTAGCCACCAAAGCAACTTCTCCACAACTACCAAAACCATACTCCAAAGTAACCTATCGTACTGGCAGTTTCGATTTCAGCGATGTAAATGTGCTTTTCGCTCGTAGCTTTGGCAGAATTCGTTTACCAAAAAGTCCAAAAAGTAAAACAGACACTTCAAAAACCAATCTAAGAACCCGAGTCTCTCCAGTTTCTGCTACAGAATCTTTCTGGCCAATTGGACGTAAGGACTTGCTGCTGGGTGCTGAAATCATGGGCACTAATGGTCGTTTTGTCAACAGCCGCTACGACGGACAAAAAATTTACACCCGGATGGAATACTTCCCGGTAAAGAATGTCCAACTGATTTATCAATTGTTGTTTAATCGTGTAGAGGCTGGTTTCCCGGGAGAAATTTCCTCATCGGGACAATCGGTGAAGTATCCAAATCTTCATCGCAAACAACGGCGTTATGACCACTTTCTAACCTTATTATGGCAAACCTCGCCCCATTTAAAACAGCTCTGGCACATAAATGCCACACTTTATCTGGAAGAATGGACAGATTGGTCACAACCTTTGCATTTTCGTCAGCGATTTACCTCCCCTGGTGTGTCTTATTTAGGTAAATTTTCGACGCAAAGACATCAAATAAGCTGGAATGCTTCTTTGGCATACTTAAACATTTTTGGCAAAGATGGCCTCTGGCATACCGAAAAGCCCATTGTCTTTTGCCTCTCTGATCAACTAAACCTGAATAAAAAGTTTAGTCTTGGTGGAACATTACGATATAATTATCTAAAATCAACTCTGCACGGAGCTTCATTACAACTGTTTGTTCTCGGAAAGATGAACAATAAACATTATTGGAGATTAGTTGTCGCTCGCAGTACCCTCTTGCCCACCCTGGGACAACTTCATCATATTCTACCGGCATTTGTCCCTACTGGAATAGG
>MZGM01000040.1 GCA_002085035.1 Candidatus Zhuqueibacterota bacterium 4484_219 | reverse complement strand
TATTTACGAGTTTTAATCCGCACTTTTGGTCGAGATATGACACTCTGGATGTCTACGTAGCCCTTTTGACGTAGAACTGTCAGATTGTGATAGAGATTGGTTGTTCCCAATTTTTTCTGTAATTGGTGAACATGCAGGCCGCCCCTGGGCGGCTTTTTATGACTGGTACTCTCCACCAGAGTTTGTCTAGCTAATAGCAGTAGAATTTTACGTTGATTCTCACTGATATCCTGAAGTTGCGAAATGGTTTCGGTGTCCAAATCAGGCGATAAAATCACCCTTCGTTTCGATTCCAGATTGATACCGGCAGGCAAAGCTGCATTCAGTACTTCACCCCAGGGTGCTAGATAGTATTTGGAAATCCACTCGGTAAGCTGCAACAATTCTGGGGAGAAAATTGGTTCCTCATCCAGTACATCCTCGATCTCTTTCAAATCTGTAAGGTCGGTTTGTTGTTTAAGTTTTACTACAAAGCCGGTCAATTTACGGCGCCCAAATGGAGCCAACACCCGAAATCCAGGTTTCAAAATCGTAGAGAATTGTGGCGGAATTAGATAAGTAAATGAATGATCAATCGGAAGAGGAAAAACTATCTCAGCGTAGTGAGATGTGTCGGGATTTTTCATGCTTGTCATAATCAAATTTGGTAACTTTGATCTTTTAAAAACAAGATAACAAAATCCTTTGGCAAAAACAAGTCTCTTTTGTTACTTTTACCAACCCGCATCCAACTGTACGCTGATCCAGTGGTCAGTATTTGAATCGATTTGTTCGTAACCACTGCCGATGGTTTGGCGATTGACAAAATAAGTGGTGGCATATTTTAAAGAAATTGCCGAGAGTTTTGTCCATTTCCATCGCACTACAGTGTACCAGCGGCTGCCTTTACCATAAAGTGCCTTATTACTCATCACGCCATAGAGGTCAGATTCAAATTGATAGAGGCGGCTATTGTATGAGTCGGTATCGAACAAGGTCCAGCGAGCCCTTAGAGTAAGACTGGAAATTGGCTGCCAGTAGCAATCTTGAAATAAAAGTATTCCTTTTTCGCGGTGAACGAATTGATCAAATGTACCTTCTCGTCGAGGAGCTACTACTATCCACTCGACTCTGCCGCGTAATCGCAGACGAGGTGAGACTCTCATCTCCCATTGACCACGGTAAGTGCGCCGGGAAAAGGGTATTTGCGGCGTGCGCTGAATCTGATCCAGCGTGACTGTTTCCGTATGCTCTTTGGTTTTTTCTCGTATTCGAACAATGATTGAAAAACCGCGAAAAAACTTTTGTTGCCATTGCAATAACCATTCGTATCCGGAGGAAGGCATGGGTTTGGTAGCAGTACACCAGGGTTGACGAAATTGATCGAAATAAAGCCAAAATTGGGATTTACGAGATGGACGATAGCGTAAGCCAAAGTAATGGCCAATTTCATTGCAAGTGTCGTCACTTTCACCAAAACCATGAGCGTGAAGATTCTGAAACTCTCTGCCATAGTAGCGGAATAAAGTGGAGAGCTGGACGGCATGGTAGTCAAAAATTGCTCCCATCAAACCAGCCTTTCCACCATGGTGGCAAGCAGCGATTTCTCCAAAAATCATACCCCTGGTGAACAGATAGTCAATATTCATTCCTCCTACTTGGTTTCGAGATCCCCAAAATCGGAAATAATCTGCTGGTTTGGAAGAGTGCATTAGTTCAGGCTGAAAATAGCTTTGATAGAATGAGAGCCCAATGCAGAGTTTCTCTTTGAATTGTTTAGTTACGTGGCCGCCATAGAGCTTTTCACGCAATTGGTCCTTTTTGGCCATTTCGGTAGCTGTACGGTGCAAACCAGTTTTCGCGATGGTTTGTGCTTTACCATTGGTTAGAGTGGCATCCCATCTGGAGTCAGAGTAGAAGGCCAGCAGAGAAAATTTAGATGAATGGTAATAGGCTACGGCGCCACGCAGAAGCTCAGTCTCAGATGTTGAACGATTTCCCTCTACTGGGAGTTCTACTTTCTTGGTAGGGAAAATGGGCTCGCCACCTTTGGCAAACGCATAAGGGGTCCAAAATACTAATCCTTGTCCAAAACCAAGGTGATAGTGTCCGAAAATAAAACGCAAGCGATCTTGCCAGAAACTGTTTTCGAGATAGAATACCGTCAGGTCGTTCCAATTTCTCTCTCCGCTATCCTTTTCCAGCACTAATGGTGGGACTCTAATTACCAGAAATTGTCGTAACCAACGCCATTCGTCAGGTGTTAGAGTGATATTTTGGGGGATTTCTTCCAGATTAACCAGTTTATGCTTTCGGCGCAAAGCCATGATGCTTCGGGCTACAGTTGGTCGCATACCGGGAATTGTCAACAACATTTTCAGATTTGCTCGATTAACATCTAAAGGATGTTCTCGTAGTTGTTCCAGCTTTTCCAGCAATTCAGAGCTTTCGGCAGTTTCTTTTTCGCTTTCTAAAAATTTCTCCCAGTCTGTCTGTTGAGCTGCCACTGAACAGGAGAATAGAAAGCTGAGAACTAATCCTAATATTAGGTGTGAAACTACTTGCATTATTGTTTCTTTCCTTTGGCGGAGAGGGTGAAAGAAAATTGGTGGGTGAGCCCCAGAACTGCATGTGTACACATGGCATAGTCCAATGTAAAAGAGCCTATTTTTAAACCACCACCAAATGTCCAACGTGCGGGGGTGAAACAAAAACCTGATCGCAGCACAAGAAATCTACCCCAATGCCATTCAGCCCCGAGTCGAGTTTCTAACGGAAAATTTATGTCTTTGTACAAATCGAAAGCAAGTAGCAAGTGAGCAGTAGGCCGAATAGCAATTCCTGTGCACCAGATTTGAGGCAATAGCTCTTTGTTTTTACTAATACGGGGGCGATTAAGGTTTTTCGCCACAAAACCTAAATTTAAGTTGGGTTGAAGCCTGAGCACAAACCCCTGCTGAATTCCCCAGGTAATAGCGCTACCGTAGTTTTTGATATTAAGCTGATAGGTGTAAAGGGCAACTCCGAAATGAAACTTTTGGCGATAGCAATTACCCCAACCGACGGCAAGTGTTTGTTCTCGATAAAGTTCATACCCATAGTGTTGGAAACCTATTCCCAGTCCACCCCAGGAAAATTGTTTTAACCAACTAAACATTTGATAGGCCAACTCCTTCATGCCAAAGGGTTGGGCGTAAAATCCACCAAATTGCCAGTTAGAAATTTGCCCCAGTCCACCAGGATTTAAAAATAATAAATTGGCATCATCTGCAACCGCTACACAAGCACCTCCCATGCCGCCGGGGCGAGCCCCCACGGGTAAGTCCTCAAAGCTAGCTTCAACCCAGGTAGGTAGCAAAAGAATAGCTGCGATGAATAACCAACGGCGAGGGGTCATAAAGATTTCTCTCCAGAATATTCAACTTGACTTTTTGGTTTAGAAGCTTATATTTATTATTGAACCGAAAAAACGTGGAGGCACATATGTTGCGTAGATACATTTACCTATTGCTCGTTGCTGTGGGTATTACCATGTTCCCACCACGCGGGTGGACACAAAAGGTAATTGCCACGGTGACAGTTGATCTTCGAAGAATACCCCATGAGAGACGCTACAAGGTTGAAAATCTGCAAGATAAACTCTTAAGTTACATCAATAATTTTAAGTGGACAGAAGAACGTTATGATTACGAAATTCCTATCGTTATTCAGATTTACCTGGAAGATGTTAGTACTAACTACGAAGACCGCTACAAAGGTCGTTTCTTAATTTCTAACCGTTCCGACATGCAGTTCTTTGATCGCCGCTGGATGTTTAACTACAGTTTCACAGATAATCTTCAACATAGCGACACGAATTTTAACCCTTTGACCAGTTTTATTGATTTCTATATTTACATTATGCTCGGATTCGAGTATGACAAATGTGGCAGATTTGCTGGTACAGAATTCTTTGAGAAAGCTCGGAATATTAGCCAGCAAGCCCGTTTTAGTCGTTTTATTGATGGCTGGGATGAGCGTAAGGTTTTGATTGATAAGGTTCTCAGTAAAGAGAATTTGACTTTTCGTCAGGCAGTTGATCTTTATTTTTTAGGACTTTCCTATCAGCAGCAAGATTCTACCGCTGTTCGAAAATACTGTCGCGAGGCTATTGCTCTGCTTTACAAAATGCTCCAATATGACCCTCAACATCAAATGGCTCAGCAATTTGCCAAAAACCACTCTGCTGAGATCATTGATATTTTTAAGAATACCAGGGACAAATCAGTTTTCCAGAAAATGATCTTGATCGACCCCGCACATAAAGATATGTACCAGAAATATTTAAACAATAGTGATTAAGTCAGATCATAGATTTCGCCCTCCACAGGAATGTAAACCCTTTGGTAGCCTAATTCCTGAATTCCATCTTTTAATGCTTCAATTTGGTCTTCTTCTCCATGGACTAGATAAATGCCTTTAAGGCGGGTAAGATTGAGGTGCGAAATGTAATCCAATAACTCTCTGCGGTCAGCATGAGCGCTAAAGGCATTCATTACAACAACTTCACTCCTCAAGTCATATTGTTCTCCAAAGATTTTTACTTTTTTCCAACGTTCTACTAATTTTCTGCCCAGGGTATTCTGTGCCATGTAGCCCACAATTAAAATAGTATTGGCGGGGTTTTCGATGTTGTTCTTAAGGTGATGTAGAATCCGACCGGCCTCACACATGCCAGAGGCAGAAATGATGATGCAAGAACCTTTGTGATTATTCAGTTGCTTAGATTCTTCTACTTTACGAATGTACTGTAAACGCTCAAAACCGAAGGGGTCTTCATTGTGTCGCAAAAACAGGTCTTCGGTTTCAGCATCATAGCATTCGGGATGCAGACGGAATACTTCAGTCACGTTTACCGAGAGGGGGCTGTCAACGAAAATAGGGATCTCTGGAATTTTCTTTTCATTAAAAAGCTCGTGAAGATAGTAAACTAATTCTTGGGTACGGCCAACCGAGAACGCTGGTACGATGATTTTGCCGCCACGCGCCACGGTGCGCGAGACTACCGCAGCCAATTCGTTTTTGACTTCGGTGACCGGAGCATGGTAACGCCCACCATAAGTGCTTTCGATGATCAGATAATCGATTTCCTCAACCTGGAAAGGGTCCCGAAGAATTGGGATATGCTTGCGTCCAAGGTCGCCAGTAAACAGAAGTCGGGTTTGACGTCCATTCTCGTTCACTTCCAAAAGAACCTGTGCTGAACCTAAAATATGACCAGCTTCACGAAAAATAGCTTTTACTCCGTTAGCGACAAAGAACCAGCGGTTATAGCCATAGCCGACAAAACTATTGAGGGACTGGCGAGCGTCTTCTGTGGTGTACAAAGGTTCTACCAAAGGCAACCCCTTGCGAGCGTGTTTTTTGTTTACATATTCTGCGTCTTTTTCCTGAATATGGGCGGAGTCGCGCAACATGACACTGCACAGGTCTAAAGTTGCAGAAGTGGCATGTATGTTTCCTTGAAAGCCACTTCGCACCAGATGAGGAATATTACCACTGTGGTCGATATGCGCATGCGATAGGATCATACTGCTGATCTCAGCGGGGTCGAAATGGAAATTTTGGTTCTTCTCGTTAGCCTCCTGACGATGCCCCTGAAACAAACCACAGTCCAGAAGAATCTTGCGATTTTCAGTCATCACCAGATGCCTGGAACCGGTAACGGTACGAACTGCACCCCAAAATTGAATTTTCATTTGTGTCCTTTCTTGAAATTGCTTTATTGGAAGTTGAGTTGAAGAATGATTTTCAATTGGATGAAGGTTAATAGTAAACCCAACAGGGCACCAGCAATAGTCTGCATTGTGGTGTGAGCTTGCAGGTGTACCCTTGCCCATGCTACTATTGGTATCAATAGATACACAGGCAAAACCGATTTTGGCCAGACGAAGGATAAGCATATTAATGGTCCCGCTACCCCCATTGTATGAGCACTGATCTTCCAGTAACGATTGATGATAAAGGTAGCGGCTGTATTGGTCAAATAACAGAACATTAGAGCGACAATTAAAATCGGAACTCGCAGAAGTATTAATAGAATTAATCCGATTGCATAACACAGCATTCCGAACAGGTAAGGTTTGTTTCTTTGTTCTTTGATAGGGATAAGAAGTTGACTCACCTGTCCATTTAGCTCTAAATGAATAACGTATATCATTGGCAATATGGCAGCAAAAATGAGGCAAATAATAAACCAAAGAGCAAATTGCACAATATTCGCTGCATAATGCAAGCAGAGTAATAGAAATGCTGTTGCTGTTGCCACCGGAGGGACAAAAACATTGGAAATTACTTTTGCTAGACGGTACAAATTTTGCCTTTTGATAATTGCCATTGGATCTGAATTTTGTCCAAGAGATTACTTTTCAGTAAGGAGAACAGTATTTGTATTTATTGGGATGGTCTTTTTTTCCAAAAAGCGTGTAAATAGTTTGGGATAAAGGAAATATTCCACAATTCCATAAGCCACCAATAGATAAGCACCTCCAATGATTAGGTCAATTATGTAGTGTTGGTTCAAATAGACAGCTGAAAACCACACTAATAGTGGATAGACGATTAGTATTACCGGGTAACGCCTAAATTTACGATATAGGAAAAGAGCAGCTACGATTGGATAGGCACCGTGAAGCGATGGAATTGCGGCAAAGTGGTTAGGATTGAAGGAATCCCAGATGGTACTGAAAATGTGTACTCCCAGAAGCCTGTCTACATTTATTAGAGATCCAGCACTTAATCCCCAAAAGCTTGTGTGAGCTGGCTGTACAAATCCATAGTAGTAAACATACCATGGTGGAGCGGCAGGGTAAAGCATAAAAGTAATTAAGGCCATAACGTTAAGAACAGTCAAGGTGTAAGCGAAGCGGTAGAACATTTTGCGATCATTGGTAGTATGCCAGAGGACCCAACCTACGAGTAGGGGAATGGTAAAATGCAGGGTGTAAAAATTGGCGCCCATAATATCGAGAAACTTGCGTAGAATTGAATCGCCTAATTCATATTGTACTCGCTGAAGATAAAATGCAGGGATTTCACCGCTAAAAAATTTGGCAAAGAGCCAGTGTTCCCATTGATAAGGTTCTTGTACATGAATTACTCCGCGAATGCTATCTGCTACCCCCCGCATCATATCATAAGCAATCAAAAATAGGATAAATGGAGCCCAATCAATCAGAAAACGTCTGGCCTTTTCCTTTCCTAAAAAGGCCAAACTAATTATCAACAGCCCCAGAAAGGCATGATCTGGACGCAAATGAGTAACCTGATTTTGGAGGATAAAATACAGGACCACCACAACAAGGACAGTAATGTTGAATTTTCGATTTTGACGACTGAATAACTGGCTTAGATTCATTTTCTCTGTTATCTAAAGGGTTGGTTAACTTGCTACAGATTTAAAAATATACCAAATTTTGGGAAATGAATCAAGTCCGAAATGAAATCTTCGTTGTAGAATTGAGGGGTTAAGTGTGTTTCAGGAATTTGAATTGGGTATTTATTTATCGATTTTTTTAGTCCAAAATTGTTGTTGAATCAATGTACGTCGACTGGCTATCAAACGGAAATTGAAGCTCTGCAAGAGACGGCTGAATTTTTCTTCTGGCAACAAATGCAACTGGTGTCCGAGCAAAAGACGTAGATAATTCAGGGGATGCCGATGAGAAATGGTGATGAGCATCCCTCCCTCAGGAACAAGAACTCGCTGGAATTCCTTTAGCAGAGAAATTTGATCCGAAATGTATTCTGTTACCCCGATGCATAAAAGGATGTCAAAAGTTTGAGAGCGGAAAGGCAAAGAGGTAGCATCAGCCTGGACCAGTAGGGTACGCTGATTTGCAGAGGATTGTTTCTGGCGTACCTGTTGCAACATTTGCTGGGACAAATCAACCTGTACCACGAAATTTGAAGTCAATGGCAAGTTGTCGCCTACGCCGCAACCTACATTCAATACTCGCTGCGTTGCTTGATTGTCACGCTCGAATAACTCCCGGGCCGCCTTTTGCTCTGCTTGCCAGATAAGGTTAATTGGAAAAAAACGACGCCAGAAGCGGTAAACTATTGCTTTGAAATCCCAGAGTTTCATTATGTGTTGTTAAATATTTTCCAGATGTGATTTGGTATCATCACAGCTAATCACAAAAAAATCACTTGACATTATTGTCGAAGTTGCTTAACATTTATTTGATCTAATTACCAAACCTGAAAAAGAGCGCAAATTGAAAATTCATTTGTTTGAATCCAGAGAACCTCAGTGCTTTTACAGTGTGCCTAATATTATTACTGTGCTGAGGCTGAGCTGCTCCCTTGTTTTCTTTGTTCTCGCTATTACGCAAATGAATCCGACTTATAATTTTATCGGCTTTGGAATTCATTGGCTGGGAGATTTTATTGATGGATTTTATGCCCGAAAATTCAAACAAGAAACTATTTTAGGAGCGGAGATTGATATTATCGCCGACCGGGTTGAGATACTGTTTTTCTATGTTAATTTTCTGTATTTTCGACCGTATTTGTTTCTCCCTGTTGTTCTGTACCTCATCGATTACACATTTATTGATTTCTACTTAAGTTATCAATTTATTAAATACGATATTATTTCTCCTAATTATTTTTACAAAGTTGATAAGGTAGTGTATTTGTTGAACTATAGCCCCGGGGGGAAATTTTGCAACTCAAGTATTGTAACATTGTTATTGATTTTCTTGCCGCAAATCCAGATTGTGGCAACAATAATTGCTGCTATTCTAATCGGTGTTAAGTTGTTTTCAATCTATTTGTTAAATAAGAAGAGACTTAAAACGAAAAGAGGAGATTATTTATCGTTATGACTTCTGTAAAACGGACAATCTCTTTAGCAAAGCGAGGGATTAGAAATTATTTTTCCCGAAGACCATTCTGCGTTTCCTTTGAGGTTACTTATAGTTGTAATGCTCACTGCAAACATTGCCATCTTGGAGGACCTGTTGATGAGCAAAGAGCTGCTCCTGAAAGGTACGGAGAGCTTTGTCGAGAGATACAACCCGTGGTAGCCCAGATATCAGGCGGTGAGCCACTGCTTCGTAGAGATCTGGAACAAATCATTAAGGCTATCAGAATACCAAACAAAGCTCCCTACATAGTTGTTACCACAAACGGCACCCTTCTAACAAAAGAAAGATATCAACGGCTACGGGAGGCAGGGGTGGATGAGTTTTCTCTTTCTTTAGACTATCCCGATGAACGGCATGATGAGTTCCGCGGCGTTCCCGGACTTTTTAAGCGAATAGAAAAGCTTGTCAATGAACTGGATTCAGAACCCCATAAAGCTATTACTCTCAGTTGTGTTGTTCAAAGAGACAATTTCAGAGATCTGCTTCAAATGGCTATGTTGGCTCAAAGATGGAACGTCAGAATCAATTTTAGCACTTACACATGGTTGAGAACAAATAATAAAGATTACATGCTCTCCCAAAAAGAACTGCCAGAGTTCAAGCAGATAGTCAAACAATTGCTTGATTTCAAGAAAAAACATAAGAATTTTTTTGCCTCAGAATATGTTTTCAAAAGGATGATCAAGTTTTTTGAACAGGGAAGTATTCCCAATTGCCGAGCTGGTGAAAGATTCTTTATCGTAAACCCCGATGGTGCACTTTCACCTTGTGGCTTAATTTTAAGAAAATACAAAACTCAAATGGAAATAAAACGAGATTTTATGAGTACCAATACATGTGGGTACTGCAACACGAGTATCCGTGCCAATTCCGAAAAACCAATCAAGTATTTGATTTTGGATAACTTGAGTGGACACCTATAAAAACATTTGCTCACCTCCATCTGTAAAAGAAAAACAACCTCTTCCCAAAATTAGAACCACAATATTTGTACTTGAGTTTGGTTTGATCATTTTTTTACTTGTATTGTGGCTCAGCTGCGATTCTATCCGGAAAAGCAAAAATTTGTGGGTTCTTTTCTTTTACAGTTTTCCTTCTCAATTCTTAATTGCCATTGTGCCTCACGAGCCAGTATTTTTCTATTTTAGCAAGTTCTATCCCCCGATAGTTACTACTTTAGTGTCTGTTTCGGCTACCTTGATCACAGAGGCACTTAACTATTCTGTTTTTAAATTTGTTCTCGACTTAAGATATTTCAGAAAAATTGGCAATAGCGTTATTATTAACAAACTGGTAGATGTATTTAATAAAGCTCCTTTCAGCGCCTTGTTAGTAGCAGGATTTACCCCAGTACCTTTTTATCCTTTGCGTTTTTTAGTAGTTCTGGCTCATTATCCAGTAATGAAATACCTTCTTGCTGTTTTTCTCTCCAGAACACCCCGATTTTATCTTTTCGCCCTCCTGGGGCGTTCGATCAAAATTCCAGATTATTTTTTACTCATATTATTTATTTTTCTTGTGGCAATTGCTAATATTCCCTTTGCGAAAAAATTGTTGAGAAAAATTTGCCATCGTTTAAAAAAGCGCCCTCGACAGCGGCATAGTTCATGAAAGTCCCTACCCCGGCATCGCTAATAGCATTGACATTCCCGCCCTCGGCCGCAATTTTGGCTAACTCCATTGCCTGGAGAGAAACTTCCATTACTTCCAGGGGAACCAGAGTAGCTTCTTTAGTGGCCTGTTCAATGGCCTTAGCTTTTGCTTCCTGTTCTTCTTTTGTTTTCTGGGGCAGCCGAAAGGCAGCCATCACCTTATTGAACGCTTCCGAATCTTGCTCAATAAGCTGTAGGAGTTTATCTTTGAGTTGTTGAGCTTGACAGGCCAGGTTTTTCATTTCCTCCCAGACGTCGGGGTATTTCTTGTTGCCATAGGTCAAATTTGCTACCATGGCGCAGAGTGCAGCTCCCAGTGTACCTGCCAATGCCGCGGTGCTTCCTCCACCCGGAGTTGGTGAGTCCAAAGATAGTTCATCAGCAAACTTATGGAGTGGCAATTTAGCCAGTTTGCCATGTTTTTCTTGGAATTGGTATTCGATGATTTTCTTCTGGGGCTCAAATTTGCTCAGTTCATTTAATCCAAGAGATTTTACCGCGATGTGGATTAATTCATCTTCCGGTACCCCTGGTGATTTACCCTGCTTTTCCAAAAAGTAACGTCCTGTTTCCAGCATCGCCGCCAGTGGTATTAATCCCACCAACTCGCTGCCAGTGACCCGTGCTCCGAGCCGCTCGGCTTCTTTGCAGGTTTCTTCGAACAGAACATGAAGAGGAGTAATTTTGTAGTTAGTCAGATTGTACGAGACCTGAGCCTGGCCGTATTCCTCAATGTACCAACCAACTCCTTTTACTGCTTTGAGCTTTCCTGGAATTTTGAGGGCTTGTCCTTTTTCGTCGCGGACAACATTACCTTGAGCATTGCGACGAGTACGCCCAGATTCTCGAAGGGTTAAAGCAATCTCCTGAGCAATTCGACGATCCCGGGTGTTCAGATTAACATTGTAGGCAATCAGGAATTCTCGAGCCCCGATTATGGCTGCTCCGAATTTCGGATTAAATTCTGCCGGGCCAAAATCTGGTTGCCAGGCTGGATCTTTAAGTTTTTCTGCCAGTCCTTCATATTCCCCTTTGCGAATATCTGCCAGGTTTCTGCGTTCGGGTTTGGTGGCAGCTTCTTCATAGAGGTAAACTGGAACGCCCAGTTCCTCTCCTACGCGTTTTCCCAGTTCATGAGCCAATTTTACACAATCAGCCATGGTTACTCCACTTACTGGCACAAAAGGGCAAACATCGGCAGCTCCGATGCGAGGATGTTCACCATGATGTTTAGTCATGTCAATCAACTCTGCAGCTTTCCTGATTGCCCGAAAAGCAGCCTCTTTTACACCTTCAGGGGTACCGATAAAAGTAATTACAGTTCGATTTGTGTCAGCTCCTGGGTCTACATCAAGTAGTTTGACGCCTTCGGTAGTTTCGATTTCTCTGGAAATCGCTTTAATAACTGTTTGGTCTCGTCCTTCGCTGAAATTAGGAACACATTCTACTATTTGATTCATGAGAAATCCCTTTCAGCTTATTGGTGATCTGGTAGTCTTTCAATGATTGCTTTCATTAGTTGTTGAAACTTGTTTTGAGCTTGTTTAGCCACGTTGATTGTTTCGGCATGATTAAGTTTTTGCTCTGAGATACCAGTGGCCATATTTGTGATGCAAGAAAGTCCCAGTACCTTTACTCCCAGTTGATTAGCCGTTATTACCTCTGGTACCGTGGACATAGTTACAGCATCGGCGCCGAGACGGCGGAACATTTCCACCTCGGCAGCCGTTTCGTAGTTGGGCCCGGGGGTACCGATCAACACACCACTTTGAAGAGGAATTTTTAAATCTATGGCTGTGTTTTCAGCTATTTCTAAGAAAGGAGGGTAATAGGGATGCGACATATCGGGAAAACGATTCTTTCCTTGATTATTATTAATTCCAATCAAAGG
>MZGM01000039.1 GCA_002085035.1 Candidatus Zhuqueibacterota bacterium 4484_219 | reverse complement strand
TGCCTTCCATACTATTTCACGAACTTCATCGCGTTCAGAATCGAAGCTACCGTCATCAAGAACATCCAACAAAGCTGATTGTTTATTCTGATCATTAAAGGCAAAAAGGCTAAAAAATTGTATTTTTTTCTTCTTGCGCTTCACATTGAGGCAGTGATTAATCAGAATGCGAAAAAACCATGGTCTGAATCTGAGGGTAGAGTTAAAGGATGAGATGGATTGATAGAGTTTCACAAAGGCCTCTTGAGAAGCATCTTTAGCGTCCTCCCAATTGCGAAGATAATAATAGGCTACTGAAAGAGCTTGTTGCATGTAGCGTTCCATCAATTCATCGAAGGCCGATGATTCTCCCTGTTGGAAATTTCTGGCCAGAGTTTCATCGCTATCTGAAGTAGGTGAATAATGGAGTGCTGATTTTCTCTGGTTCAAGGCTACTACCCCAAATTAAAAATACGGGAGGGTAAAAACCCCTCCCGCTCATTATTATTCCATTTCAGGAAAGTGTCCACCGCGACGGGGAGGCCTGCCAGCCTTATGAAGCCGACGACGTAGTCCTATTTTGCAGCGCAATTCCTGCCACTTTTCCCATTGCTCGTCGGTAAGCAGCTTGCGCAATTCTAACATCTGATGGACTCGATTCTTCTTTAATTGGCTTTGCAAGCTACTGATTTCTGCAAGTTTCTTGTCCACTTCTGCCACATTGGGAATTTTGCTTCCCTGGATAAGTCGCCGTAAATCCAACTGAGCCTCTTTTAATTTGGCCTGTACAGCAATCTGCTCCTTGGCGAACTTGTAGTGGATGTCACTCCATTGCTCTCTCTGCTCAGGCGTCAACATGGCTATTAGTTTTGGTGATTCATCCTGTGCAAAAAGACTACTCACCATAAACACTAATAACACACCACCGATTAACATGACCTTTTTCATGGCTACTACCTCCTTTCAGGTTTAGATTGATTAACCGTCTTGCTACTAATTATTACAAATAGCCATGCAAAAAGGTTCAAAAAATTTAATTAGGCGTTGCCATTGTGCTAAAACTCGATTTGGGTCTTAGATTGAAGAAGCAATAAAAAACGGGGCCTATCCCCAAAGAGACAAGCCCCGCGCTTGGGAGGGAGGGAGTCATCAGAACCTGAGACTACTACTTACTGCCACGGACAATGCTTTGGCATGAGTCGGCCATAATGCTCCATTGAAGTTGATGCCATAATCAAAGTGAAAAAATCCCAATTTTAAGCCAAATCCAAGAGCGGAAAGTATCTTGTGGTCGCCACCGAAACCCAAACCTAAACGCAAAGGTAAAAACCCAATGTAAGAGAATTCAGAGCCAACGGCTAAGTAGGGCCTGGTCGTTACACCTGGGCGTTCTCGAAAACCCTGATGGTAGTCCAGCGAAATCAGAATCTCTTTCCAGGTAGTGGCAGCACCAAGGCGTAGTTCCACCGGCAATTTAGTGGAAAACGATGAGATGTCTTTGGTACTTTCATCGCTCTCGATGATAGAGTCGTTCTCTGCTATACTATAAACAGTAAGCACCTCAGTCGAATAGAAGTAAGCCTCAAACTCTTGGGGCTTGCGCTTCCAGGTAATGTGGCTAATTAGATTGGAAAACGCCAGGCTGAACGTCCAATTGTGGTATTCTCTGGCCACGCCAAAATCCATGGCAAAGCCGGTCCCCCCCTGAGCCATTCTTGCCTTTATTCCACCTTCAGTAGAATCTGCGTACTCTCCACTGTAAAAGGTACCCCAGGAACGCAGTACCTTTCCATAGCCAAGCCCAAGAATGTAATGGAAATTCACCCCCAAAATAATTTTCTGAATTTTTGGTAACTTCACCACATGCGCCCAAGAAATAGTCGCAGTAGAGTACCCCCACGCCTCAGCATGGTTGTTGTTACCCAAATCGTACCGGTGATTTTCTTCCCATCCGTCTGGCAAGTCAAAATAGTCTTTGCAGAGCCGTACATCGCTAGCGACTACCCCGGAAAAGGTCAATGCCACAGGGCCATAGGCAAAACCGAAAGGCGGACAAATTTCAGTATCGAGGAAAAGCCTGAATCCATCGTCAGGTATCGCATCCAGTATGTCTTGAAAGTCTGATGACGTGAGATATTTACCATTGTAAATATCGTAGCTATGTTTGGAAAAACTGCTGTTTCCAAAACGCAACCCCAGAGAAAAAAGTTGCAGGGAAAATTTCTTCGATGTAGGCAACTTCAGATTTGCCGGATTCCACAGGGGTGCATCAACTCCTCGTGCCAGTGCAGTATAGGCTCGTGCCATCCCCAGGCTTCGTGCATCAGAATAGCCCTGTGCCTTAACCATTGAAACAACAAAAATCAACAATAAAATGACACTAAATATGTTCACCATAGTTTTAGTTTTCATTAGATTTTTCCTCTATTCGTCGTTACCCATTTCTTCTGGATCAACATGATAGACAATCTCTACCTTAGCTCTGACCAGAATGAAATCATCTTTGTAAACTCGAACCTTACCACCTGGAATTTCTAACCTAATGCCTGAATATACTTCTGGGTTAGCAAAAACTTGTAAATCTTCTTTCGTCAAACTGAACTCTATTTCGCTGGAGACCGAACTCTGCACCCGTCCACTGTCAGGATCAGTATTCCCAGGACTCACTACCAAGGGTCCAATAGTCAACTCAGGATTGTCAAATACATTCGTATCCTGAGCGCTAAAATAGAGGTTAACCTCGGCACCAAAAGGAAAATGGTTTTCAAGATAAGAGCGCATTTTCCCGGAAATTAGACGTTCCCGAATTTCTTCCTGTGCATCTTCATCAATCTCAAGGGTGTCCACATCGGTTTTCAAATTCTGGGCAGGAAAAGTCAAACTCAATGGTGATTCAATCCGTACCGAGACATTGATTGAATCATCCTCGGTAATTCGTGCTTCGGTCACTCCATCACCCAATGTTACCTTCCCTGAAACCTCTAACTCATCGGGTGCCAGATTGATCAATTCTACAATATTGCTATTTGTCTCGTCCAGAACAATTGAGTCAGAATCCGTAATCTGTTCCACAATGGACACCTCTACACTACCACCATTTTTAGTATTGGTCCCAATCACTGAAATATTCAAACCCAGAGGAAAGTTAATACTGCTATTGATAATTAGCGTAAAACGAGCAGCGTCAAATTGCAATCCTTCAATTCCTTCCGGTAAGTCAATCTCTTTTTGTAAAGTGTCCAATGTCACCTCGATACTACGCAAGATACCATGGACTTCTGAGAATACCAATCGGGGTAATGCAACATCCAACTTAATGTAATCCTCAGCACGCAGAGTTACAAATTGGTCTCCAGAACCTGTTACATCAGCCTCCCAAGAAAGGCGTATTTTCAGCTCATCGCCACTCTGAATTGGTTGAAACTCATAGCCAGACAAATTAATCGTGTGCAAAATAGATTGGTTCTTAGAAATTGGTAAATTTACTTCTAAAGATGCTCCAGATTGAGTAAAATCTGGCAATATTAGGTGGAGATTTAAGCCTAAAGGCAGAGTATTGGTTATTTCCAAATTAATCTGTCCTTCTTTTATCTTGGCGTATGTTACCAGAATTGAATCGCCGAGAGCAACCGTATCTGCACTGGTAAAATGCTGATCGGGCACTTTGGCCACAGCTTCTTTTGCCCTGATATCTGAAATCCTTGCTTCAATGTCAATGCCGTCTTCATAAACATTGAGCGTCACAGGATTGCCACCGCTTCCTGGTGAGCTCCCCGTTAAACTTATTTTGAGGGTATTGGGTATTCGTTTGCCAGCCAGATCGAGGCTTGTGCTGTCAGCAGCTCCTGGAGGAATAGCTGAATCAAAATAAAGAGAATCAATGATAACATCAGTGGCAGAGTTGTAGATTTTCACCAAAAGTCCTTCACTAATCGGCACCGGCAGGCGATTGTGGAGAGTTACTATCACGGTACCAGTATCAATCAGAACCGACTGGAAATCTTCAAACTCAGGCAGGTCGATTTCGACATCTTCATAACTGAAAGGCGGGACTGGAGCAGTCAGACCATTCAACGCCTCTATGGGGGGGTAGATGTCCACAAATGTAATGTTGGCTTGCTGACTACCTGGAGAATCTATCTTAAAATTACCCAAACTTGAGGTAAAATTTTCTGAAATATTTTCAACCTTCAATTTGTCACCAATGGTGTACGGATCCAACTCTTCTTCAACTTCTAAAAACAGTAGCCCTTCTGGCGTCAACTTAAGGAAATCATTTTTATCTACCAATTCATCTATCGTAAAGGTTTTGTTGATTAGTGGGATGGGCAACTTCATATCCCACTTGGGAGCTACCGGTTTTTCGAAAGAACATTGTAATCCCAACAGAACAACACCTAATAGAAGAACAAAAAAAACAATTCCTTTCCACCTGGTGAAAACAAAACGTGGAGAAACAAAGTTGCAAGATTTATTAACCATAAGGCGCCTCAATTTAAGTTGGTTGTAATTTTCAACAATTTAAGGACAAAGAATCATTTTCTTGTTACCTGACAGACCTCTTGTCCTTTGAAACAGCGACGAGAAGCGAAACTCTTTATATTTATATCGGAAACAATAGCTGGGAAATTTAGTATTAAAATACTTTTTTCTTACAGAGAACAAATTTAGAGGGAAAATCAAGTGTAACAGTAGTGGAGGGGCACAGGTTTTAACGCGGAGGTAGTTTTTATGACACAAAAAATTTGTAAACCAGAACCTTTTTTAGTGTTCTTCTATCAAAAACAGACTTGATGGGCAGCAATAGCAATCCAGATGTTTTACAGAGCCATTAGTCTAAAATTTGACCCATGTTGGATAAACAAGCAGCGAAAATTCTTTTACCTATTTTTTACTTAAGTTCCCATTCTCCAGGAAGAAAGGTACTGACGTTGTTCTTCTGTAAGTTGGTCAATAGAGAGACCCATACTTTCCAATTTTAATTTCGCGATCCAATCTTCGATTTCTTTAGGCACGTAAATAACCTTTTTTTCCAGCTTCCCCTCATTTTGCATCACCCACTCTGCGGTTAAAGCCTGAGTAGCAAAACTCATATCCATTACCGAAGCTGGATGCCCTTCAGCAACTGCTAAGTTAACCAAGCGCCCTTCAGCCAGCAGATTGATACGTCGCCCATCCGAAAGTATGTATTGATCTACATAGTCCCGCACATTGCGGCGTACTTCTACTGCCATTTTTTCCAACGCTGGAATATCAATCTCCACATTGAAATGGCCGGAGTTACACACAATAGCGCCATCTTTCATCACCTCAAAATGCTCCTCCCGGATGACTTTAATGTCACCGGTAAGAGTACAAAAAAGATCACCAATTTTTGCTGCCTCTTGCATAGGCATCACCCAATAACCATCCATAGCAGCTTCCAGCGCTCTAATTGGGTCTACTTCAGTCACTATTACCTTAGCTCCCATCCCGTTAGCTCGCATGGCCAATCCCTTGCCACACCAACCATATCCGGCAATCACCACTACCTTTCCGGCTACTAGAATATCAGTAGCGCGGATAATACCATCCATTGTAGATTGGCCAGTACCGTACCGATTATCAAATAAGTTTTTGGTAGCAGCATTATTAACAGCAATAACTGGAATTTTCAAAGCTCCATCCTGTTCCATAGCTTTTAGACGGATGACCCCAGTAGTAGTTTCCTCCATACTACCCAGGATTTGCGAGGTCAATTCAGGATACTCTGCGTGAATAGTAGAGATTAAATCAGCGCCATCATCCATAGTAATGACCGGTTTCTGCTCGATACATGCTTTCAAATGTCTATAATAAGTATCCCGGTCTTCACCTTTGATGGCGAACACTGGAATACCAAAATCTTGAACCAGAGAAGCTGTCACGTCATCCTGAGTACTCAAGGGATTAGAGGCACAAAGATAGACATCTGCCCCACCAGCTTTCAAGGTACGCATGAGGTTAGCAGTCTCAGCGGTAACATGAAGACAGGCAGCCATCTTGCGACCTTGCAAGGGTTTTTCTTTTTCAAAACGTTGGCGAATCAAACGCAACACTGGCATATCGCCGTCAGCCCATTCGATGCGTCGTCTTCCTATTTCAGCCAGAGTAATATCTTTGATTTCGTATTTCACTTCTCCTCCCTATCTTTGCAGATCTTTTACCTTATCGGTTCTCTCCCAGGTAAAACCGTCTTCTTCACGCCCAAAATGTCCATAAGTAGCGGTACGTCGATAAATTGGTTTGCGCAGCTCCAGAGTTTCAATGATTCCTGCCGGGGTTAAGTCGAAATTCTTCTGCACCAATTTGACGATTTCACCATTGGGTATTTTTTCGGTACCAAAAGTGTCTATCGTAATAGACACTGGCTCAGCAACACCAATAGCATAAGCAAGATTAACTTCACATTTGTCAGCCAAACCAGCAGCAACGATGTTTTTAGCAACCCAACGGGCTGCGTAGGAGGCAGAACGGTCTACTTTCGTAGGATCTTTCCCTGAGAAACATCCTCCACCATGCCGGCTATATCCTCCATAAGTGTCGACAATAACCTTGCGCCCAGTCAAACCTGTATCAGCCTGTGGCCCCCCGAATACAAAACGACCGGTAGGATTAACGAGATATTTAATTCGCTTCTCATCATACAAATTTTCTGGTAGTACCGGTCGAATAACATGGTGAATTACTTCTTCTCGTAATTGTTCATAACTGACGTCGGGATCATGTTGAGCGGAAAGTACCACAGTAGTAACAGCAATTGGCTTATCATCTTCATATTCTACCGTTACTTGGGACTTGCCATCGGGGCGTAGATAAGGAAGAATACCAGCTTTACGTACTTCGGCCAAGCGTTGCACCAAACGATGGGCTAACATAATCGGCAATGGCATCAATTCTGGAGTTTCGCGGACAGCAAATCCAAACATCATCCCCTGGTCACCAGCGCCGGCTTTATCGACTCCTATTGCAATGTCCGGCGACTGCTGATCAATGGTGGTCAAAATCGCACATGTCAGGTAATCAAAGCCATAGGTGGCATCGGTATAACCGATTTCTTTGATAACATTACGCACCAGTGCGGGGATGTCTACATAGCACTCGGTAGTGATTTCCCCACCTACCAAAGTTAATCCGGTAGTTACAAAGGTTTCGCAAGCTACACGACCGTAAGGGTCCTGTGTCATCACCGCATCCAAAACCGCATCAGAAATCTGATCAGCGATTTTGTCCGGATGACCTTCAGTAACCGACTCCGAGGTAAAATATCGTCGTATCATAGTTTCCCTTTCCTCATTTTAGGTTGACAACAAAAAGTTATTCTATTATTTTATAAAAATCACGCTTTTGCGCATTAGTTACGTTGAGCAAGGTGCTGTTTCAATAAGTCGATGTTCCGAATAGGTGTTGGATCAACGTCGTTTAAGATGGCTAAATAGTAGCTAATGTAATCACCCAAAATAATAAGGGAAAAAAGCCGTGCTAACAACGACTCCCCCTCACTAAAAAATTCCATAACTTGCACATTGTTTAGGTGGAAAATCTCCTTCATAACTTCCAGACGAGTTTGAACGCGTGGGTGATCTTCTTTATCACAAAGGTAAATTACCTGAACCAGTGACTGCATCCCCAACTTGCCCACTCTTTCCCAACCAACAATTTCGTTGTGATTCATCTCTGGAACATTATTCTGAAAGGCGAGTATTTTGCTGTTCTCAGAAAACTGTCCTTTCCAGCGAAGTCCTACTGGTTCTAACATCACCGAGTTGTAGATAATCGGGAGACGATTGCAAAGTTGTTGCGCTGTACGTAGGGCCAGGTTGCCTTCGTGATCGTTATCTGGTGCGAATTCCTCCACCTTTCGATGTAGATAAGTTAACAATTCATTAAAACTATCAGGAACCAATTTCACCCAACCAAGTTTAGCAAAGAGTACCAGTATCGGTATCATTAAATAACCCAACGCTGTACGCGGAGGACGGCCACCTGGAATCTTAATTACTGGCACATCTTGTTCTGCAGCCATTTGTGCTAACTGACCACCAGAAGTAATACACAATCGCTGCGCCTTTCTGAGCCCTGCCTGATTAAATGCACTTAGTGTCTCTTCAGTATTTCCAGAAAAACTGGAAAGTATCACCAGGGAATTCTCATTCACCCAAGCGGGCAGTTCATAATATCGCATTACAGTCATTGGCAAAGATGAGGCAGAAAACATTAATCTTTGCAATAAATTGCCACCAATTGCCGACCCCCCCATGCCAGCTAAAACGACTTGTCTTATTTCCTTCTTTGGGTTCGGTAAATTAAATCTTTCCCCAAGAGCAATAGCTTCTTCAATCTGGTGGGGAAAGGAATTTAAAAGATCTATCATTCTACTAACATCAAAGCGATCGATTTTCTCTTTTATCATCTGACCCTCCGCCATAGCTTAGGAGCACGATTTTATTGAAAAAGTATTTGATGTAAATTCCGCCGTGCGTACCGTCTAACATAATCTTCCACTTCTTTGGTTTGGCCCATAGTAAGCACACGATTCACCAAACGTTTGACACTTTCATAACGCAGCGAACGAATTACTCTTTTTACTTCTAATAGAGAGAGCGGGGTTACAC
>MZGM01000153.1 GCA_002085035.1 Candidatus Zhuqueibacterota bacterium 4484_219 | reverse complement strand
GAGGCTGAAAATTACTTCAATAACTAATTCGGCGAATTCCAAAACCAAGGAGGTGTAGTATGATGAAATTGAAAAGTCAGAAGGGTTTTACCCTGATTGAGTTGATTACGGTGATTGTGATCATTGGCATTTTGGCCGCGGTTGCCGTGCCGAAGTTTATTAATCTAAGCGCTCAGGCCAAAGCAGCCAAATGTAAAGCCAATCAGGCAGCGCTGGAATCAGCAGCAGCGATGGCTTATGCTCAAAATGCTGCTAATGGGAATCCGGCCTATCCGAGTGCAATTGCGGATTTAGCAAACTACATGACCAGTGGTTACACCTCGAAATGTACTGATGGTACTACGGATTTGGTGTACAATAATGCCACAGGGTCGGTAACTTGTCCCAACCATCCGCGGTAATTTAGGTTGATATTACTAATTAAAAAAAGGGAAGTTGGTAGCTTCCCTTTTTTTAATCTACTTGGAAGTTACAAATGACGAATTTTCGAAGACTATTTAATCAAAGGGGATTTTCCTTAGTCGAGCTTATTGTGACTATTGTAATTATTGGTATTTTAGCTTCTGTAGCAGTGGTAAATTTCGGTTCCAATGACATCACTACCAAACTCGCTGCCGCCGCTAAGAAGGCTCGCTCTGATTTGCAGTATGCCCAGGACATGGCGATATCTTCAGCAAATGCGGTAAAAGTTGTGTTGGAGCAGCAGAACAATCAATACGCTCTGCAGTGGGAGGACGGAACACCCTTACCCAACATTATGGGTGGGGGAAATTTTGTAGTTTCATTTAATTCCGCCAATTTTTCTGGAGTGAGTATTACAGATACAGATTTGCCCGATGGAATCTTGGTGTTCAGGCCACCCTATGGGTCGCCATATTACAGCGATGGGGTGACTGAGCTGGAAAGCGTCAAACGAGTACTGGTATTAAACGATCAGAAAAGCGTGAAAATTACACCCTCAACCGGGAGAATATTCATAGATGACGAGTAGAACCTCGATAAAAAATCTTCATCCAAATTCGGAAAGGGGATTTTCCCTGGTCGAGTTGGTTTTCGTTATTGTATTTATTTCGATTGCACTTACTGCTATTCTCAATACTTTTAGTACCAGTGTCTCTTCTTCGGTGGATTCTGAATATGTTAGTTTAGCTGTGCAATTGGCCGAAGGGAAAATGGAGCAGATCAAGTCCGATAAAGCCGGTAAGGGGTATTCCTATTTAGTGGCTGGGAACTATCCCAGTGAGAATAACCCTGAGGGTTATTCGGGCTTTAGTCGTACAGTAAATATTACTACCTACACAAACTACAAAGTAGTTACCGTGACGGTTACCCACAGTGATGTTCCGACTGTCACTCTGGAAACAATCTTCACAAATTATTGAGTTAGCCCGATGAAGAAATTTTGTCCAAAAGCGTTCTGGAAAAGCTTGATGATTTCCAGGACAACAGGCTTCTCGCTGGTGGAGATGATTGTAGTTATTGCGGTAGTAGGGGTTCTTGCCGGCGTGGCGGCTCGTTTTTTGCTTTCCGGATTTAGAATTTACAATTTTGTCGATCAGCGCAAAGCTGCTATTCATGAAGCACGGCTGGCTTTGTATTGGTTGAATCGCGATTTGCGACAGGTACGCGACCCTGATGGTGTACTTGTTGCCACTGCAACCCATGTCCGCTACTGGAACTATTTTGATGAGATTGTGGAGTATCAATACCAAGATAACGAAATAGAACGCAATGGTAATACCCTGGCTTCGAATGTGACTAATTTTCAATTTTCTTACCAGAGGTCAGGTGGCGAAATGATGGAAGTACCAGTTTCAGCCGATTCATTATCCTTTATCTGGAATATAATAGCTGACTTCACGGTGCAAATAGATGACCATTCCATTCGATACCATGTTCTGGTGCATCCGAGGAATTACTAGCGAGTTCCAATCGTGTGGAAATCAATTTCCACGCTACATTTACAAAGTCCAATAAAAAATATAAAGGCAAGATGCAATGTTTTTTATGCTAAAAATCTGTCCTCGAAACGAATCAGGGGTCTCACTAATAGCAGCTATTGTTTTTACGATTATGATGTCCACCATAAGTGTGGTCACTGTTTCGCTGGTGATTACGGATAATCGAACGTCTGGTAATCATATTGTTAATTCACAAGCCTTTTGGCTTGCCGAAGCAGGCCTGGAGCGAGCTTGTGGATGGTTGCGCCAGCAGGATCCGCCCCCAGGCGGACTCTCTCCATTTACTCAGTACAATGATGTCGCTTTAGGCTCCGGTACTTACACCGTGGTCATTGATCCCGATGATCAGAATCAAGGCAACTACATTAAAGAATATTGGATTACTTCCACGGGCGAAGTTGGCAATATTCAACGCCAAATCCAGATCAAGGTAAAGATGTGTACTTTTGGTAAGTACACCTATTGTACCGATAGTGAAGGGGGGACTATCTGGTTCATTACTGGTGATGTCCTGGAGGGTCCAGTGCACAGCAATGACAGAATTTCTATTTATGAGAGTCCTACATTTTTGGGTAGAGTTACTAGTGCGGCCAGTTCATTTAGGAAAGGTGGAAACTACAATCCTACTTTGAAGGTTACCAACTTAATGCTCCCCGCATTGATTTCCCTACGCTGCAAGATGTGTTTGATAACTATTGGGAAATGAATTCGGACCCTCCGCCCTTGACTATTGACGCCCGATTTGGTAGAGACTGTAATATCCAATTTAATGCCGATGGTACCATTACATTTAACGTTTGGCACTGGCAGGGTTCTCACAAGGTGTATGATATCCAGGATTCTACCGCGAACATTAGTGATTTAAATGGTATTATCTATGTTCAAGGTGATGTACAAATAGCGGGGACTGTCAATGGGGTGGTAACACTTATTGCCACCGATGATATTAAGATTATTGACGATGTAAAATATCAGGATTCGGATAGTTATGGCCGGCCCACCTCTGATTGTGATGATGCGTTAGCATTAATTTCTGCCAAAGATATTGTAGTAGCCGATACCCCAGCTAATCACGATGATTGCATTATTGATGCTGCTCTGTTGGCACTGGACTCCTCATTTTACGTTGAAAACTATTCGTCTGGATCGCCACGTGGATATTTACGCGTATGGGGTTCAATTAGTCAAAAGGTCCGTGGTCCAGTGGGTACCTTTAGCTGGTGGGGAAGAACCGGTTATTCAAAGGATTATCATTATGATCAACGGTTTGAACAGACACCACCGCCATATTATCCTACCACTGGTAATTATGAAATTTCTATGTGGAAGGAACTAACTCCTTGAAGAGTAAAATAAGGAGCTGATATGTTTTATTTACTGAGTATCTTTTTTCTTGTTTTCGCCTATCTTTTTCTATTCGCACCCGGTTGGCTAATTCGCTTAAGTGAATGGGGTAATCGATTGATTCTTACCGATCACAATGCTGTGCTGCATCGAAAGTTTACCGGAATCCTACTTCTCTGTTTGGGGGTGGCGATGTTTTTGGTGGCACTGAAATATCAATAAAAAGTGGTTGTGAATTATGATTTTTTGTTGAGATAAAATTTCGAAGGAGTAACTAATATGCGCATATATGCAATATTTTTGCTAAACTTATGCTTGGTTGCCCCGGTCTGGGGAGGAACTATATCAGGTTCAATTCACGGGACCCTGAGCGTAAGCAACAGTCCCTATGTTGTTACCGGGGACTTATTGATCAACGCAGGGGATACACTTTGGATTGAGCCCCACTGTCAGCTATTTTTTGAGGAAGCTACTACGTTTAAAGTTCAGGGGGTTTTATTGGCCCAGGGAACCGCTACGGATTCTATTTATTTTTCATCCAATAAATCGCCTCAAAATCCAGGTGATTGGCAAGGGATTTACTTCGATAAACCTGCAAATAAAAGCTATCTTAGCTATGTGGTTATTTCCTATGCCTCAACAGGAATCACATTTGACAGTACTGACTCTGAAATAAAACATTCATGTATCAAATTCAATACTAATGGAATAGATTGTAGTGCCGGAGCCCAACCTTTGATTGAATCTAATCAAATTATCCACAATGGTAATTCGGGTATTCGGGTCACCAGTTCCTCGCCCAGGATAATTGCTAAGGGTCTCCTTCTATTAGTTACAATGATGTTTGGCAGAATTCTCAGGGTGATTTTTGGGGTTGCCCGGATAGCGTGGGTGTGAAAGTAACAGTCAACTCTCGGGGCGATAGTGCCGATGTGTTTTACAACATACAAGTAGCACCAGCTTTAGCAAATGAAGATGGGCTCGATTTTACTCCCACGTCCAGTTCTCATCTAATCGATGCCGGCGATCCCACCAATCCTGGGGAGATACAGGTTTCGGGTGATGCACCAGATATCGGCGCAATTGAATACTCTGGAACTGTGCCGGTCGAGTTAGCTACATTTCAATTTGATGGCAGCAAACTGGTATGGAGTACTGCTACCGAGAAAAACAACCTGGGTTTCGAGGTTCAACGCTCTGTTACCGGTGTGTCCGAAGATTTTCAGACCATAGGTTTCGTTAAGGGGCAGGGTACCAAAACATCACCTACTTTTTACTCTTTCATTGATTCAAAGGTTCGTTCAGGAAAATATTATTACCGTCTGAAGCAGATTGATTTCAATGGAGAATTTCGTTACAGTTGGACTGTTGAGGCATTGTACCATCAAGCAGGAAACTATCGATTGTACAAAAATTACCCCAATCCATTCAATAGCAGTACTATTATTACCTTCGAATTAGCCCAGGAAGACATTGTTTCCTACATAATTTATGATCTCAATGGCCGCGAAGTTCGGCGGCTGATGATTCAGAAAAATTTTTCTCCTGGGACTCATCAAATCGGCTGGAATGGCCGAAATAATAAAGGAGAACAGCTACCAAGTGGGACATATTTTGGTCAACTTCGTACCCGCCATTTTGTAAAAACAAACAAACTTTTGCTAGTTAAATAAGCGGGGTAGATTGGCAAATTTAAGGAGGTGATGTTCAAGTCCTCAACGAGTTCGGGGGCGTATGTAATCGCGACAGCGAGCGGGACCATTTGAGGGATTGCCTTTCAAGTTCGTGGATTTCGATGATCTTCAGTGTTCAATTGAAAAGTGCGGAGCTATACAGTGAAACAAGGCGAAAGGGAAGAGCGATGCAAAAGAATGCTGTTAGGAAGTACAGTGGCATAGGGCTATTGATATTGCTGAGCTTGTTTGCTGGAATGCATTGTTCCAAGGATTTAGTCACCGATTCGCCCGAAAAGCAGCAAAATGATCAGGGGATAATTCTTGCAGAGGTGACCTCCAGTCCTTCGGTTATTGGGTTAGGCGGTGCTGAATCGCGTATCACTGCCGTGCTGGTGGATGATCAAAACAATCCCGTTTCCAATCAATTGGTTCATTTCCACACTACATTAGGTGAGATAAGCCCAGCGGCGGATTCTACTGATTATTCGGGCAAAGCGTATGCAATTCTACGTAGTGGTGCAATTGCAGGCGTGGCGCAGGTTACGGCAAGCTATGGTCAGTTGGAAAAAACCACCACTGTGCTATTTGATTCTTCTTTAACTCGTGATATTGTGGTTACATCTACTAAAGAGGCTATTTTAAGCAATGGTATTGATTCAACCCAGATTACTGCCATGGTGTACGATGATAACGGTAAGCCTGCCGAAGGTCAGGTGATAGTTTTTCGCACCACTGCTGG
>MZGM01000038.1 GCA_002085035.1 Candidatus Zhuqueibacterota bacterium 4484_219 | reverse complement strand
TGATCCGGGCAAGCCAGCAATTTCGATATTTACTGTTGCTGATAAAAGAAGTAAACGCACCTTGCGTCTGGAATTGCGGCGATTTCAAACTATCAGCAAAGTGCGGATTCCTCGCCATATCCAATTAATCCATCTACCAGAAAAAGAGCGAATTTCGCTTTATTACCGTTGGATTAAAATCAATCGTTCTATCAAAACAGAACGTTTTAAAATTAAGTTACCTAAAGATGTAAAGATAGTGAGCTTATCTTCTTAAATGCATTCAGATAACAAAATTACTCTTTCGGTTATTGTACCGCTTTTCAATGAACAGGATTCTCTGGAGGAATTGTTTCGGCGTCTTAAAGAGGTATTGACGTCGCAGATACCGTCTCACGAGATCATATTTGTGGATGATGGCTCGCAGGATCGGTCATTTGAAATTTTGGAGAAATTAGCAGCTCAGGATGAGGCGGTCAAGGTGGTTCAATTCCAGAAGAACTATGGTAAGTCGGCGGCGCTTTCCATGGGATTTCGGTTAGCTAAAGGTGAAATAGTGGCTACTTTGGATGCTGATTTACAAGACGACCCAGCTGAGATCCCCAAGCTACTTACCAAACTAAATGAAGGTTATGATCTTGTTTCGGGTTGGAAGCGAAAACGTCGTGATCCCCTGTCTAAGACCATCCCATCCCGAATATTCAATTTCGTCATCTCACTATTTTCTGGACTACGGATTCATGATATTAATTGCGGTCTCAAGGTTTATCGGCGTGTCGTAACCCAGAATCTTCATCCCTATGGCGAATTACATCGGTTCCTGCCGTTACTGGCGTATCTGGATGGTTTCCGGGTTGGGGAAGTAGTGGTAGAACATCATCCTCGCAAATATGGCCGTAGTAAGTTTGGCCCTTCTCGTTTCCTCAGCGGTTTTTTCGATCTTATTACCGTCATGTTCCTCAGCCGTTACATGCGTAAACCACTTCATCTTTTTGGCATCGTAGGTTTGTTATCGTTTCTCGCCGGGTTTGCTATCAGTTTGTACCTCACCATCCTGCGCCTTTCTGGTCACTGGATCGGCAATCGTCCACTACTTTTCCTAGGTATTTTGCTGTTGATCCTGGGCGTTCAATTTGTTTCCATTGGTCTGATCGGTGAAATGATTACCGAGTCGCAAAAAAAGCGCGAGGATTATGCTGTACGTGCTATGATCGGTTTTGAGAAAAATTAGGACTCCGAGGATGGAAACGGTGCATACTGATTGTCGTTTTTTTCGTGGTGACACTCCATGCTCTTTCCACAAAAGTGAAGGAATACATTGTCAGGATTGTTCTCATTACGAGCCAATAGATATTCGTATTTTGCTAATCAAACTCGGAGCTGTGGGTGATGTAATTCGTACCACTCCTTTATTACGTCGTTTATGGCAGGAATTCCCTCACGCCCATATTACCTGGTTAACTCACACGCCGGAGGTTGTACCACGTCGGGTGGATCGAGTTTTACTATTTGATCCCGCAGTATTGGTCTATTTGTTGGCTACCAACTTTGACCTCCTTTACAATTTGGACAAGGATGCAGAAGCCTGTGCTGTTGCTGAGCTGGTACAGGCAAAGCAGAAATATGGATTTGGACTGCGCCACGGTTATTGCTATCCTTTAAACTCTTTGGCTGAACACAAATTTCTTACCGGCCTTTTCGATGATCTCAATCGCGCCAACCGCAAAAGTTATCCCCAAGAGATTTTTGAGATTTGCGGGTTTGAATTTGAAGGCGAGAAGTACGTTTTGGACCGTCCCTCGAGAGAGCGTCAATGGACAATTGTTCAACCGCATCCTTTAATTGGGCTTAACACCGGTTGTGGGGAACGTTGGAAAACCCGTCTCTGGCCAGATGAATACTGGATTGAATTGGCCAAGAAGCTACAGCAAGCTGGCATGGGGGTGCTTTTCTTGGGTGGAGCACAGGAACATGAAAAAAACCTGCGCCTCTCCCATGCTTCAGGTGGGAGTTACCTGGGCTACTTTCCACTGCCAGAATTCATCCAATTGGTAGACCAGTGCGACCTACTTGTTACCGCTGTTACTATGGCATTGCACGTCGCTATTGGTTTAGAAAAAAGGGTTGTGCTATTTAATAATATCTTCAATCGCTATGAATTCGAGCTGTACGGACTGGGTGAAATTTTGGAGCCAGCAGTAGAGTGTGTGGGCTGCTATCGCCAAAAGTGTGATATTGACTGCATGCAGATGATCGAACCGGAATTGGTGTTGCAAACCGTGCGGGAGATACTTAAAATGTAACTGGGGAAACATGAAGATTGTCATCGTTGGAACTGCTTATCCGCTACGTGGGGGTATTGCCCATTATATCGCTTTGCTTTATGAACATCTGTCTCAGCGACATCAAGTTAGAATAATCACTTTCAAACGACAGTATCCGCGCCTGTTTTTCCCTGGTCGATCGCAATTGGAAGTTGGGGAAGTAGGTACGCTGGTTCCCACGGAGTCGTTGCTGGATTCCATCAATCCAGTTAGTTGGGTGCGGGTAGCTATGCGGATTCTTCAGCACCGGGCGGAATTGGTCATTTTCAAATACTGGATGCCCTTTTTTGCCCCGGCCTTTGCTACTATCAGTTTTTTGGTACGGTTATTCTCGCCGGCCAAAAGTCTGGTAATTTGCGATAATATCACTCCACACGAAAAACGCCCTGGTGACGATTTTCTTAATCGTTTGTTTCTCAGTTATACTGATTTCTACATTGTCCAGTCGGAGACGGTACGGCGTGATTTACTAGCTCTGAAGCCCAGAGCGAAGTTCAAAGAGGTGCCCCACCCGGTCTACAGTATTTTCCCGCAACGGTACAGCCAGGAAGAAGCGCGCAAAATTCTGGGATTGGGACCGAAAATTCCGGTATTGTTGTTCTTTGGTTATGTGCGGAAGTACAAGGGATTGCATTATCTGTTGCAAGCCATCCCAGAAGTAATGCAAAAGCTTCCACAGGTGCATCTGCTGGTAGTGGGAGAATTCTATGAGCCAGTAGCTCCATATCAGGAACTGATTGAGCATTTAGGAATCAAAGCTCATGTGACTTTAGTAGATCAATATATCCCCAATGAGGAGATAGGACTCTATTTTGCTGCTGCCGATGTAGTTGTGTTGCCATATGTTTCGGCAACGCAAAGTGGGATTGTGCAAATTGCCTATAATTTTAATAAGCCAGTGATTACTACAGACGTGGGAGGGTTACCGGAGGTGGTAAGGGATGGAGTGACTGGGTTTGTTGTTCCAGCACAAAACTACCAGGCACTGGCTCGAGCCATTATTAATTACTTTGAGCAAAATAAAGAACAGGAGTTTGTCAAGAACATGCAACACCAGAAGGAACAATACTCCTGGGAGCGGCTTGTGACGGCTATTGAAGAGTTTATGAAAAAGGTTGGCTGATAATGAAAGGGGTGCTCATAATTTCTTACTATTTCCCTCCCTGCGGAGGTCCTGGTAGCATACGGGTGTTAAAATTTGCGAAATATTTGCGAGACTATGGTTGGGAGCCTTTAGTGCTGACAGTCAAAGAGGCAGATTATCATGTCAAAGATACATCATTAATGAATGAAATCCCTCCAGAAGTCAATATCTTCCGGACATATATCCCTGAACCATATCGTTTGTACAGAAGATTGACTGGAAAACAAATGGATGAACCGGTAGATATTTCCACAGTTCCTACAAACCACCGCGAGGGGAAAAAATTAAGAGAGAAACTTGCTGAAGCTTTTCGCGCCACCCTTTTTATTCCCGATGCACGAGTAGGATGGTTGCCGTTTGCCCTAAAAAAAGCACTCCAGATAATCAGGGCGAATGATGGAATCCAGGTTGTATTTTCATCTGCTCCCCCTTTTACATGCCATCTTGTCGCCTGCCTTTTAAAGAAAATCACTGGAATTCCTTGGGTAGCTGACTATAGGGATCCATGGACTCAGGCTTATTTTTATCCACAAAGGCCTCCAATAACTCGTATGTTGGAGGAGAAATTGGAATGCAAACTTTTAAAAGAAGCCGACCGAGTTGTTTCGATCAATGAAAAGATTTTAAAAGACATTAGGGAAAAATATGATTTGAAAAAAGGCAAAAAATGGATGGTCATTCCCAATGGGTTTGATCCATCCGATTTTGAAGATATTGAGCCAATTTACGATGATTCGTTTACCATAATTTACACAGGCTCTCTCAATGTCAGAATGAATCCAAAATATTTCCTGGAAGCTGTTGGGCAACTTTGTGTTGAAAAAACTGATTTTGCCCGAGATGTTAAACTCGTCTTTGTTGGAAGAACTGCAAGTGATATTGCCCCCCTTTTTAAGGATACCAGGATTGCAAATAACATCCATTTGGTTCCTCATTTACCCCATAAGGAATGTTTAAGATATACCTTTGGTGCTGATCTTCTTTTGCTATTGATTCCAGAATGGGAAAGAAGTGAAGTAATCATGACAACAAAGATTTTTGAATACATTAAAACAGGAAGACCTATTTTAGCTTTGGCACCAGAAGGGGAAGCTGCGCAGTTGATCCGAAGATTGAACCTGGGGTTTGTAGTGCATCCTAAAGATATTGCAAAAATCAAAAATCAGTTGTGGAAAATTTACAACTTGTGGAAATCCCAAAACCTGCAAGTGCTACCAGATGAGAAAGAGATTCTTCAATTTGACCGGAAACGTTTGACCGAAAAGTTGGCAAGGATTTTTAATGAAGTGCTTGAGGAGAATATCAAGGAGTGTCAGACCGTTGAAAACTAAGGATATGGCTTGAAATTGCCATGATGTTTATAGTGCTTTTGAGCTGGAGAAGGTAGTAAAATGAAAATTTTTCTCGTAGCAGGGGCGCGACCCAATTTTATGAAGATTGCTCCTATTTATAAACAACTGACAAAATTTCCGAAAGATTTTAAACCGATAATTGTCCACACCGGGCAGCATTATGACGAAAAGATGTCGAAAATTTTCTTTGAAGATTTGCAGATACCTAAACCTCACATCTATCTGGGGGTAGGATCGGGGAGCCATGCTTACCAGACAGCCCAGATTATGATCCGATTTGAAAAGGTATTGCTGGAACATCAACCAGATATGGTGATGGTGGTAGGCGATGTGAACTCAACCGTTGCCTGTTCCTTGGTAGCCTCAAAAATTGTCTATTCCGACAGTGAGCGCCGACGACCGATTATCGCCCACGTGGAGGCGGGACTCCGAAGTTTCGACTGGAATATGCCCGAGGAGACCAATCGAGTTCTTACGGATCATCTCTCAGATATTCTATTTACTACTTGCAGCGATGCTAACCAAAACCTCATCAAAGAAGGAATCGCTCTACAAAAGATTGCTTTTGTAGGTAACGTGATGATTGACTCTTTGGTACAATTTATGTCACTCGCAAAGAAGAGTAATATTCTAAACCAGCTCAGCCATCAATTTGCTGAGCGGATTTCACATCCTCTGGAAGAAGGAAAATTTGCTCTGGTCACTCTTCATCGGCCGTCCAATGTGGACGATCCAAAGGTGTTGGGGATGATCCTAAATGCCTTTGTAGAGATTAGCGAAAGGATTCCCATTGTTTTTCCCATGCATCCACGCACACAAAAGTTGACGCGCCAGCTCCCAAAAACTTTGCTTGAAACGCTGAGTAACCGACCTATCCTCATCACCGAACCAGTGGGTTATTTGGATTTTCTCTATTTAGAACAAGCAGCAAAGTTGGTGCTTACAGATTCTGGCGGTATACAGGAGGAGACTACATATTTGAATATTCCCTGTCTCACTTTACGTCCCAATACTGAACGGCCTATTACCATACGCGAAGGCACCAATCGATTGGTCCCATTGGAGAAAGAAACTATTGTGAAATATGCTTTAGACTCGCTAAATGAAGTTTCCAAATCCACTCGTCCCATAAAATACTGGGACGGTCAAGCTGCAAAGAGAATTGTGGAATATTTGAGGAAGAGAGGTAAGGTTTTCAATTAACAATTGGAATGTTTTTGGAAGTTAATCCAAAGTCATCTGATTTACTTTGTGAATTAACGGGTTGTTAAACTTTAATCGAAGCGTACTATTCTGCTACTAAGCCTGGCCGGCTTTGTGGCTAAATAGTTACAATCAAAGTGTCAATAAGGGTTTCCAATATGCAAAATTCATTTCCAAATTGTTTGTCAGAAATCATTAAGACAAGCCGTGATATATGGTCAAAAGGTTGGGCCGAAGCGAACGCTGGGAATATCAGTGTAAGACTCGATCCAGAAATTTTCCAAACAGAAGTTGCTTTTGAGCAACGTTCGGATTGGATTGCTTTAGGGATGGATTTTCCTGTGCTTGCAGGAGAATGTTTTCTGGTGAGTGGTAGAGGCAAGTACCTGCGTAATATTGAACTTTCTCCTGAGAAAAACATTGGCGTTATCGAGTTGGATAATTCTGGAAGGAAATATAGAGTATTGTGGGGGTATGAATCAGGGGGCGGGCCTACATCGGAATTGTTAGCACACTTAAAAGCCCATGCGATAAGAAAGAAAGTTAGCAAGGGTGTTGAGCGGGCTGTGATTCACGTCCACTCTCCTAATCTGATTACCTTAACCTACGCTCTCGATCTTGATACTCCCCGTATCTCGAAATTGCTTTGGGAAATGCATGCAGAGTGCATAGTTATGTTTCCTGAGGGAGTTGAATTTGTCCTCTGGATGTTGCCCGGGTCGTCGGAGCTTGCCGATGCAACTGCGAAAGGGCTTCAAAGACGTCGCATAGCTGTTTGGCAATTTCATGGGGTTGTGGCGACGGGACGTAATTTGGATGCAGCCTTTGGTCTAATTGACGTGGCAGAAAAAGCAGCCGAAAACTACCTGAAAACAATGGCTGGGGGAGGAGTTAAGAATAAACTTACCACTCAGCAATTGCAGGCAATTGTAAAACATTTTAACCTTAAACCTGATACCTCAATTTTGAATATGGAGATTTGATGTTTTAGTTCACTCAAGAGATTATAAAGAATAATTAATGAGGAGGTGCTATGTTAAATAAATTAAACATTATCCAAATAACAAAAAAAAGCTTTACTTTTTTCCTAATTATGATTATATTTGTATTAAATATTTTTATTCAAAATACGGAAACTTTGGCACAAAATGTTAACAATTATCGTCAAGAGAAGCCAGATTGGCTCGATGGACGTCCGGACGGATGTACTACAATTACCGTGGGCAGAAAAGCCTCCGCTGATGGTTCGGTTATTACTTCGCACACCTGTGATAGTCATCGCACCCGTTCCTGGTTAAATATTATTCCTGCTCAAAGCCACCCTAAAGGCGCTATGATGACCGTCGTCAAACGAGTGAAAGAAGATTCTTTAGCAATGCCAGCTTACAAACATATTCCCATTGGGGAGATTCCCCAGGTAGAATACACCTACGGATTTATTAATACTGCTTATCCCTGTATGAATGACCATCAGTTGGCCATAGGAGAATCGACTTTCGGGGGTCGCTCTTCTTTACGTTCGGAAAATGGTCTTATCGACTGTCAACAACTGGTTAGGTTGATGATCGAACGCTGCACTACTGCCCGAGAAGCAATAAAACTTGCCGGAGAACTAACTAAAAAATATGGCTGGATCGATGAAGGCGAATGTCTTACGATTGCCGATACCAAAGAAGTTTGGCACCTGGAGATTGTGGGACCGGGCAAGGGGAATCGAGGTTCTATTTGGGCTGCTCAGAGGGTACCGGATGATCATGTCTCAGTGAATGCCAATGCCAGTCGCATTCGCCAGATTGATCTTGATAACCCGGATTATTTTATGGCTTCGGAAAATGTGTTTTCAGTAGCTCAGGATAGTGGTTGGTGGAATCCAGACGATGGCCCCTTTGAATTTTGCTATGCTTATGATCCAGAGGGCCGTACTTCTTTTGCTGCCCGTCGCCGAGAATGGCGTGTATTGGATTTACTCGCTCCTTCTTTGAAACTACATCCTAATTCGGAAAATTACCCATTTTCAGTAAAACCGGATACTTTAGTGACCCTCAAAAAGCTCATAAGAATTTTTCAAGACTATTTTGAGGGTACAGACTATAATTTTGTGAAAAATATTACTTGGGTTAACAAAGAAGGTAAAACAGAGATTTCCCCATTCGCAAATCCTTTTATGCCCTATGATATGAACCCAATTTTTAAGATCAATGGGGGCTGGGGTTGGCGAGGCGAACGCCCAATTGCTCGTTGGTACACTATGTATGCCACCATTACCCAGTCGCGGGACTGGCTACCAGATGAAATCGGCGGAGTGGTTTGGTTGGCACTGGATAATGTTGCTACTTCCATCTATGTGCCATTTTATTGTTGCATTATGGATGTACCAAAATCCTATAAAACACCTGGAAGGGTAAACGGTTTTACTCGTGAGTCTGCCTGGTGGGCGTTCAATCGAATGAGTACTTTAGCCGCACAACGCTGGGGGGATATGCGGAAAGATGTTGAAGCTGTTTGGAAACCGCTTCAAACCCAGTTGCTTGAAACTCAGAAAATCATTGAAGATAAAGCACTAAAATTATTCCACAACAATCCTTTAAAAGCCAAACAGTATTTGACAAAGTACAGTGTGCAATGGGGCGAAAAAGTGGTGAAGCGCGCCTGGAAACTTGGCGAT
>MZGM01000037.1 GCA_002085035.1 Candidatus Zhuqueibacterota bacterium 4484_219 | reverse complement strand
GCTACGACTATCGTTACTCCGATACCAGCCCAGAAAAGGGGCTGTCGAAAAATTCGCCACTGACGAGTGAGGACCAAATACAAAATGGCAATGACAATTGGGAAAGTCCCCAGGATACTCTTTAGCAAAATGGACAATCCCACTGCCAGACCAAATAGAAGAAAATAGCCGTACCGGCCTTTCACTGCCCACAAAAAAAAGAGCAAACTGAGCATGAAGAAAAATGCCAACGTCGTGTCGATCATCGCATGGCGGGAATATTTGAGAAAGTATGGGGTAGTGAGCATAAAAAACGATGAAAAAAATCCTACCCAGTGATCATAAAGGTACTTGGCAAAGAGGTAAACCAGAATCACCACTCCAACCCCAGATAGTGCCGAGAAAAATTTTGCAGTGTAGGTAGAAATGCCGAAGAATTTGAACATGATAGCCATCAGCCACATGAATAGGGGAACGTTGTCGAAGCGCGGTTGGCCATCGTAATGAAGAGTGAGCCAATCCCCGGTCAGTAGAATCTCTTTGGCTTTTTCGGCATAGTAGCAATCATCAAAATTAGCCAGACCACCCTCGCCAAGCCTGGTGAAGAGAAACATGATGGCAAAATAGGCAATTAAAATAAGTTGAACTCTGGAATTTGCCACAAAAGAAGTCCAGGTAAATTCCATCTGGTGTGGATTATTTAACTGTGTTACAGGCATCGGTTTTCCTCGGTTGAAATAGGGGGAATTCCTTTAGATGCAACCGAAACAAAACATATTTCACCAACGTCCAAAGAGTCAATATTCCATAAATTGTGCTTTTGGTGAAATTGATAGAAGAAGCTTCGGGCATATAGCGTACCGGTACAGGGATTTCACCAATGCGAAAACCAAAAGCGATGGCCTGGATCAGAAATTCACTATCGAAAACGAAACCATTGGAATTGGATTCGAAGGGAATAGTTTCCAAAACCTTGCGATGATAGGCACGGAAACCAGTGTGAAAGTCAGAGATATTCTGGCCCAATACAATGTTTTCGACGAAAGTGAGAAAACGATTGCTGATGTACTTATATAGCGGCATACCTCCGGCTAAAGCCTCGGCACGAGTACGAATGCGGGAGCCTAACATGATATCGAAAAAACCTTTGCGGATAGGATCGACCATGTAGTAAGTCAGGCGTGCATCGTATTGATAGTCGGGATGAATCATAACGATAATATCAGCTCCATGAGCCAGGGCATGTCGGTAGCAAGTTTTTTGATTTCCACCATATCCCACATTATTGTGATGTTCGATAACGGTAAGTCCTAATCGCTGGGCTATTTCGATAGTACGGTCACGACTGGCATCATCCACTACAATAATTTCGTCCACCAGCCCCCGAGGAATGTCCTGGTAGGTCTTCTCGATAGTTTTTTCAGCATTATAAGCTGGCATCACCACAATCACCTTTTTGTGACTCATAGCGAATTCTTACTCCTCTCCAAATAGTCTGGGAAAGGGATTGATGTAGGAAAGTGACTTAAAAGCTCCAAAAAATTGGCCGGTTGCAAAACAGACCTGAAATTTTACCGGTCCGTGAATTGGGAAAGCAAAATCCAAACGTGTGACCTTCGAGCCATACACCCGGCTATTACCCAGGCGTAAACCGAACCCGGCAGAGGCACAGGTGCTTTTCCAATCAAAATCAGAAGTCGAAAACCAAATATTACCTACATCGATGAAAAAAATACCTCCAAGATAAAAATCGAAGAGATTCAAGTTAGTGAAAAATCGGTCTTCTAAATTTAAAATCCAGCGATTTTGTCCCACCAATTGCTTCTCTTCTAACCCCCGGATTGCGTTTATGCCACCAAGGAACAACTGACGCTCAGGCGGCATGCGTTCTCCCAAAGTCAGACAAAAATTCGACACTAAAGTATTGCGAGCCCCTAGACGCCAGAAGTATTTTACACTTCCTTCATGCCACAATTTTCGGAATGTTCGACCAGAAAAATAGCAACTGGTGTAAAATCCCATGTAGAGGTAATGTGTATTCCACATTCTCCATGCTTGATCCCAGATCATTCCAAGATAAACGTTGTTATCGTTTGAACCATAAAATCTGCTTGTACATCCCAGCATTAAATTAACCACCTGTCCTAACGGCACGTCTTCGGTCCGAGCAAAGCGATCCAAATAGGTTTCTTCGATGTAGGTTAACTTTGCATAACTCAAAGCGAGTGTTAACTGTCGCAATTTGACCTGTGACAGCTCTACCCTGCTTCGATCCTCTGGCTTTTTGTAATCATCTTTCTTGCTCAGGGAAAAAAATGACACCCCGGAGCGCCACCAGCCGTTCGAATCCAACAGTCGTGAGACAAACGTTTTAAAGGTAGCCTGCTCTGAATCGTACGCCAAAGATTCTCCTACATCCGGGTAAAAGTATCTCTCGCCTTCAAACCTTTCCCAGTAGACCCCTGAAGAAAATCGGCTGAATTGTGAATAAAAAGGACGGTGTAAGATTACTACATCTGAGTGACCATCGAAATGCTCTTTATGAATATAGGTAAATGACCAGCGGGTATTCAAAATGCGCGGTTCCATCAACGCTGCTTCGCGATAGCTTCTCGCTTTAGTCTGACTATAACTGAATTTGATAGTTTGGCCAAATCCTCCCACATTGTATTCTTCCAGTCGAATGCCAAAGAGGGACTCACCCGCTTCATGGCTAAACTTCGTTCCGATTACGGTAGTCCATTGGTCTTCGACTTCTACCAAAACATCAACCTGTTGTTGGTTAATGTTAATTTTTCGTACGTTGGCATCTTTGAAAAAAAGCAGGTTACGCAAATTGCGCTCGGTCTCTTGAAGCAAAATATCATTCACAACGTCGCCGCGGCGAAAAAGTAGCTCTCGACGTACTACAAAATCTTTGGTTTTGAAATGGAGGGTATTGGCCAAACGATAAGGAAACCGGGCACGTTTGTCGGGTTCAGTTTCATAGATATCATGAATCACAATTTTAATGTTGCGAATACGTGGGAAAGAGTTCTGCCCTGAAGACAGGGGAGTTTCACCCTGCATGCCTTTGGGTAAGACAAAGAGGATCACTATCAGGAAAATTTTCCCAAGCATTTAAATTGCCACAGTTGTCATGATTTCAAAAAGTTCAAAAAATGTAAGATTTTCATTAACGATGGCTTTTTACACAATAAAATTTTGTGTCTGTTTAGCCATAAGGAGATCTGAGTACAAGAATTAAAAGAATTTGGGTAATTTTGCAACAGGTTGTAAGATTGCGGAGGGGAAATATCACCGCGACTGTTCTTCACACCAATTCCTACGTGCGTCTTGAATACCTGAAAAACGGAATCTACCGCTATTTGAGCTTCCTTGACCAACAATTCCAATCTGAATACATACTCCTCGCAATAGAAAGATGAATCAAATTGAACCTGAATCCTTTTGGGAGGCAAGGGCTTTTCGCTCTGATACCACATCTGGTAGTCAAATTTATTCAAAGAATCCAAAACAAGGAAAAAACACCTGTCGATCAGCTCTTCTTCACCATACTCGTTCAATTTCCAAATCCATGTGTTCCAACCCGGTTCGATCCTAATAGTATCAATAATAGCATCTCCAAGGGGAGACTCGCAAGTAATAATCGGCGTGGTGCAACCTCCACCGATATGGATTGTATCCGCTTGGGGGTAGAAACCCAGAATCTGCGCGTAAGTATTCGCGGCTACAAGCATTGGGGCAACCACTATAAAACAAATTTTTGAAATCTAAACTTACTTTTTCTCAAACTCCACCACTGTCACGCCTATATCTCCTTCGTTCCAGGCAGCAAAATGAGTTCTAGCGATGCGAGGATAATGTGCTAGATACTCCTGCACCTTGAGGCGCAAGGCACCAGTCCCTTTGCCATGAATAATGCGCACCTGCTCCAGACCAGCTAAATAGGCACGATCCAGGAATTTATCCAAAAGTGGTTGAGCCTCCTCCATGGTCATACCACGCAAATCAAGCTCAGTGGAGATATTATGCTCCACTTCTACCCGAGCCATAGATCGAGGAGTTTCCCTCGTTTCCTGGGAAGTCTCAAGTTTGCGCAATTCGCTCCGAGGGACTTTAAGCCGCATATCTCCAGCTTCTAACCACACTCTGCCGGAAGAGTCCGGATCGGAAACTACCCGGCCCGTAACGTTCATCTGGATCCACCTGGCCCTATCTCCTTTGCAGGGTAAAATATCAGTTTCAACTTCCTTTTCGTTCAACTCCTGAAGCTGAGCTTCGATTTCCTGCCGCACTGTCTCTACTTTTGCCTTGGCTTGTTTAATACTATCTTTTTCAGCCTGACGGGTGCGAATTTCTCTGATTGCCTCTTCAATGACTGCGTTGGCTCGGGCTAAAATTGCTTGTGATTCCTCCATTGCTTTCTTCTTTAGCTTCCGTTCTTCTTTAGCTAACTCTTCATATTTCTGGCGATAAAGTTTGATGAGTCCCTCGAGCTCGGCTTTCTTGATCTCAGCCTGCTGCAACAAAGTTCGGTAGTGATTGAGCTTTTTCTCCAGATCCATGATGAGGTTTTCCAATTTGCTTTGCTCTGCACCCACTACTTGCCGTGCTTTTTGGACAAGTTCTGCAGGAAATCCGAAACGATGGGCAATTTCGAAAGCATAGCTGCTGCCTGGTATGCCCAGGCGGAATTGATAAGTTGGCATTAGTGTCTTTTCATCGAAAGCCATGGAGCCATTCTGGGCACCCGGCAATTGGTAAGCAAAGGCTTTCAATGCTCCCTGATGAGTGGTAACTACAGTCCAGCAACCACGGTGAGTTAGCTCTTCCAGAAAAGCCATAGCCAATGCTGCACCTTCGGCAGGATCAGTTCCGCTACCAACCTCATCGACCAACACCAGGGAGTGCGCGGTAGCATTGGTTAAAATTTTCGCCAGATGTTCGACGCGAGCAGAGAAGGTAGAAAGGTCTTGTTCTACCGATTGCCAATCGCCAATATCGACAAAAATTTGATCGAAAAGAACAAATTGTGAAGTAGGCTCGGCTGGCACCGGTATCCCACAGTGCACCATCAAGGAGAGAAGGCCAATTGTTTTCAGAGCTACCGTTTTGCCACCAGCATTGGGGCCTGTGATCACCAGTGTGTGAAAATCCTTACCCATCTCCAAATCCAGAGGTACTACTTTACCGCTATCTGAGGATTTAAGCAATAGAAGTGGGTGCTTGCCCTGTACAATTCGGAGCTGATGTTCATCTAATCTGGGTTGTTGCGCTCCCAACTCCTGGGCAAACCGCGCTTTGGCATAGATCAGGTCAACATAAGCCAGAGCTCTTATGCTTTCCTCAATTTCAACTTGTTGCTCACGAATTTGAGCGGTCAACTTTCGTAGGATGCGCTCGATTTCGTGCTGCTCCTCTATTTCTAATTCCCGAATGTGATTATTGTGCTCCAACACCTCCATTGGTTCCACAAATAACGTAGCCCCACTGGATGAATGACCGAGGATCAAACCAGGAACTCGCCCTTTAAATTCTTCCTTCAAAGGAACTACCATACGTCCTTCGCGGAGAGTAACAATTGGCTCCTGCAAAAAATTTTGGTACTGTTCAACAATGCTCATTAACTGTTGACGCAATTTTTCCCGCGCATGACGAAGCCGGCTGCGAATTGCTTTCAGCTCAGCAGTAGCGTCATCTCTAATTTCTGAAGTCGTTCGGTCAATAGCGTTATCGATTGCCCGTTCTATTAACCTGAAGTTGTGCAAGGAAGGAACGAGTTTGCATAATTGAGGATATTTGTCCGTTCGTGCTTTTAGATAGTGTTTCACTTGCCTGGACGCTGCCAGCGTAGAAGTCACTTCCACTAAAGTTTTCACTGGCAGCATACTCCCCTCATGACTGGCTTGAGCTATTGCCTCGCGGATGTCATAAATACCATCAATAGGAAATGGATCATCAAAATTAAGAAGAGCTCTCATCTCACTCACTTGAGTCAGGACTATTTCCACATCCTCCTTGGAAGATAAAGGAAGTAACTTCTCAACCAGCTCGCTGCCTAATGGGGAAGCAGCATATCCTTTTATCTTTTCGACAATACAATCAAACTCTAACGCAGCATACAATTCTTGCAAACTGTTCATAGGCGTTCAATGTAAAAATCTATCTTTCAATTTTAGATTCTTTTTTTTCTGAATTGTCGGACTGTCGAAATTGCAACATTTCCAAAACATCTGGAGTTAGTTTTCCGGTCTGATCATACAAACTCTCCTTTAGTTCCTGATAAAAATCTCCGCTTGAGGGCATCCATTTTCTTACTAAATTAAACACTGATGGAGCAACACGCTGCATGGGTCGAAACAACAGTGATTCATGCTCCAGCTTTCGTACAGAAACGCCAAATGGTATGATAGTCATAACCAGCACCAAGACACTAACCAAAATTCCACCTTTTACCAGACCAAGTGTACCCCCGCCTAGGCGGTCCAACCAGCCCAGCATGGCCAATTGCATAATCTTCCGCAGCAATCTGGCCAAGCCAATACAGCCCAAATATAGTAACAAAAACAAGCCGACAAAGCCAACTGCTGTAGCAATCTGAGCCGAAAATCCGGTATAGTGAACTATGACCGCTGCAACGTTGCTCATCCAACGGATAGCTAACACCAAAGATATGATCAACCCGACCAGACCGAGAATCTGGCGAATAAAGCCGTTGAGAATCCCTCTCAGCATAAAAACTGCCAAAACGACCAGGATGGCAATATCCAATGGATTCATGTACTCACACTCACCTTCGATTATTGAGTTGCAATCAGATTGAAAAGAAAAAAAGTGAATTTGGCAATCGGATGATCACCGCCTTCACTTTTTTTCAATTCAGTATTCAGGGGGGCATTTTTTTCAGAATGCTTATGCCAGTTTGGTCCGCACAATCTCCTGAATCAATTTCCCTTCAGCTCTTCCTCTGAACTGTGCTATGGCTTCTTTCATCACCCGACCAAAATCTCGACTACTCGTTGCACCCAGCTTTTGAATTATCGCATCAATAGAGTTTTCTAACTCGTCACGGGACAAAGGCTCGGGGAGATAAGACTGTATGATCATTAGCTCTCGTTTTTCCTTTTCATACAAATCCATTCGTTCTCCCTTTTCATACATTTCCATGGCTTCTTTGTGTTTCTTCACTGCCGAGTTCAGCACTGCAATTTCGTCAGCTCCGTCCAGGTTACCACCCTTACTAATTTCCACATTGTGCAATTGCGATTTCAACATCCGAAGCGTCTCAACTTTTGCCTTATCCCCCGATTTCATCGCCTTTTTTAAATCTTCATTTAACCGCTGTACAAGACTCATACAACATCTCTCCGCTTTAATTCCGGCTTACATCTCCAATGCCATTAGCTTACGCTGACGTCGTCTGGCAGCATTAAGCTTCCGTTTACGCCGTTCGCTGGGCTTTTCAAAATGTTGGTGCTTCTTGATATCCGACATCAAACCGGATTTTTCACATGCCTTTTTGAATCGCTTAAATGCCCGCTCGAAATTTTCGTTATCCCGTATTACTACAGACGGCATTAAAAACACACCCTCCTTTCTTTTTGTGATTAGGTCTTTTTCTAATTTACGAAATTTTGGAGACTGAATCAAGTTAAATTTGCACAAATTTTTGGGACTCTTGCTGGAAAATGGAAATTTCTGATTCCGGAACAATACCCCATTCGGCAAAAACAGTATTTAGCTGAACCGCCAGAAAACAACTCTAATTTATTATCCCGGCGGCCAGGTCATCCGACGCCCACCCAAAACATGAATATGAATATGATAAATATTCTGCCCAGCATTGTCACCAGTATTAATTACTAACCTAAATCCTTTTGTACTTATCCCTATTTCATTAGTCAATTTTTTAGCCACCAGCAGTAACCTGCCAATTAATCTCTCGTCTTCCGGCTGAATATCCAAAACCGAAGCAATGTGTTTCCGCGGTACTACTAAAAAGTGAACAGGTGCCTGAGGATTGATGTCTTTGAAAGCGACAACCTCCTCATCCTCATAGATAATTTCCCCTGGCATTTGTTTGGCAATAATTCGACAAAAGGTGCAATCGACCATCGGATTCCTCCTTTACATAGATTAGATAAAAACAGCTGCTCTTTTTTAATTAAAAACCGAGGGCCTAACTGACAATGTTACAACTCTTCCAATTCCCATAAAAGAAGTGTTGCACCAAGAATAGCAGCAGTTTCCGAACGTAAACGACGTTGTCCCAACGAAACACATTCAAACCCGTGTTCCTGGGCGATTGTTATTTCTTCTGAAGTAAACCCTCCTTCCGGCCCTACTAGAATCAAAACCTTGCGGGGAAAATCGCCCCTCTTATCATGATACGAGAAAGCGATCTGGCGAATCGAACCCTTGCTACCTGCTTCAGTCACCAGTTTAATTGGCACATTACTAAAATGCTTCACAACTTCTTCCACGCTCATAGTTTTAAGAATTTTAGGCAAAATAGTACGCCCGCATTGTTTCATCGCCGCAATAGCAATACGTTGCCAGCGATTTTTCTTTAATTCACCCGGCACTACCACACAACGCTGAGAAATTACTGGCAAAATACATCGCACTCCAATTTCTGTCGCTTTTTCTACTAACCAATCAAAACGTGGACCTTTGATTACGGCTGCTGCCAGTGTTACCTCCACCAGAGGTTCGCCAACCAGTCGACGACGTCTAAGAATCTCGGCTTTAGCAGAATCACGAGTTAACGATACAATA
>MZGM01000036.1 GCA_002085035.1 Candidatus Zhuqueibacterota bacterium 4484_219 | reverse complement strand
CTTTTGCACCAATTCTTTTCCCTTAAGTTCATCTCCATTCACTACAGATATGCTTGAATCAACTGGCCAGATGTAATCGCGAAAGAATTTCTCTTTCATCTGCCAATACTCTTCCATAGTACCATGGAAATCCAAATGGTCCTGAGAAAAGCTAGTAAAAACACCTATTTTGAATCGGCATTCTGCAATACGCTTGAGAGCAATGGCATGGGAAGAGACCTCTAAAATCGCACAATCAACACCCACATCGAGCATCTGTCGCAAGAGGTAGTGTAAATCTAATGATTCGGGGGTGGTTTGAAGAGCTGGAAAAACCTGTCCACGATAGCGATAGCTTACTGTGCCAATTACTCCAGGAACATAGCCAGCTTCTTGAAGTACGCTTTCCACTAAATAGGCGGTGGTAGTTTTGCCATTGGTTCCGGTAATACCAATAAGGATTAGACCAGCAGAAGGGTTCCCCCAAAAGCGAGCAGCCAATTGTGCGAGCGCTTGCCTACTATCAAATGTTCTTAGAATGGCAACATCAAAATTAGAAGGGATATTTAAAGTTTGAGTTTCTACTACTATTGCTTTGGCACCTCGAGATAAAGCCTGAGGAATAAATTGATGGCCATCGAACTGTCGGCCTTTAATTGCTACAAAAAGCCCTCCTGGCTTCACCTTGCGAGAATCATAGGCTATTGAGGAAACCTCAAGTTCTGGTGTCCCCCTGACCAGAGAAACAGCAACGCCCTCCATTAAGGTCCCCAGTTTCACTTTACTCCTCAAATCCGATTTAGCGATTGCCGATAGTTTGATGGCCAAAAGCAAAAATGGTAATTCTTGAACTGAATTTGATCAAATTTCACCTCTTTTGGGGCACATAATCCTCATTTTTTGTTATATCGAAATCAGGAAAGATAAAGTCCTCACGGGTTATGTGGAGTCCATCTTTTCGAGCTTTTTCCATGGCACGATCAAAGGCAGCGTTCATCCTTCTCTCAAGGTCATCCAATGCCTCAAAACCTACCTTTCCCAGAAAGATACCCAAAATGGTATTTCCTATGTCCGGATGTACTGGTTCCATGTAATCGGCAACACGTCGTGCTTCGGGACGAATAATTGGACCTAATCTTAAATACTTCTGTGACCATTGAGCTATCTTGGCTAAAGTTGGATGGGGAAAATTCTCTGGTTTATTAATTTGGGGATAAAAGGAAATACCACCTCCATATTTTACCCATCCTTCCCGGAACTCGTAACTGCTAAGAAAATCAATTACTTTCCAAACAGCATCAGGATGTTTACAAGGTTTTGCGACTACATAACTACCCCCGCCCCCAATATCACGCCAGGGATGAACCCGTTTGACACCATCCATTACTGGCGGCAGGGCCACATCAAAATCACAGTTAGGATTAATTGCCAAGAACCCAGCAACTACCCAAAATCCACCGAAAATCATCCCTGCCCGATTCATTGCAAAAGCTATCCTGGCTGTTTCGTCATCCATACTGGCATACCCGGGTAAAATGCTACCATCGTTTTTGATATCGATCCATAATTGAATAGCCTTTCTCAAAATAGGTGATGAATAGTCGAACCGGCCGGTTTTGAGATTATTAGGAAACCTACTCGAATGATAGTAGCCGCTGGCTTTTGCCAACGTCGAAAGTAAACTCATGTCAAATGCAGCTCCTGGTTGCTTAGCCATAAGTGCCACACCGTAATAGCGACCTTTTCCTGCCTGAGTAATACGTTTGGCATACTCTCGAAATTCAGACCAGGTGGTTGGAGGAGTAGGTTCGCCATTTTCATCCACAATACCAGCCTCACGAAAAAGTTTTTTGTTGTAAAATAGAAGATTACCATAGAGGGGGGCACTGACTGGAAAGCTGTAGATTTTACCATTGAACATGTTCAAACCTTCTACAAAAGGTTTCAATTCGGCAGGGAATCTTGCTTTCCACGCCTTAAAAGTAGCTGGGTCCGGGGCAATATCGTCCAATGGTACAATCCAACCCAAATCCATAAGTTTAATCAAAGTAAGTTCACCTTGAGGTTTAAAAACTTCTGGTGGGTCGCCAGTTTTAAAGGCCAAATTCAACATTTGCACCATCATTCCACTACCCAAGGAAGTATACTCAATCTTCACATCAGGATGCTCTCGATTAAATTTTTTGAACATCTTGATTCGATAAGGCTTGTCGTGAATGTGATGATCCCAGACGCGAACCTTAACTCTTCCTGCACCAAGTGTAGTGACAGCTACGATCAGAATTAAGACTTTCGGCCAAATTTTGCTTATCATAACTAATTCCCTCCTTGTGTATTGATTTACTGATTAGAATGATAGCGAGATATTATTAGCTACATTTTTATTGCTCCTGCTAAGCCTTCAATAATGTACCTCTGGAAGAATAAAAACAGCAAAATAATTGGAATCAAAGCCATGGTGGTACCAGCACAGAGAAGAGTCCACTCCGTAATATGTTCACCTCTAAAGGCATAAAGCCCTACTGGCAGAGTACGCAATTTCGGATCGCCTAAAGAAATAACTAATGGCCAATAGAAATTGTTCCAACCACTGATAAAAGCAAGAATACCCAGAGTAGCAAACATAGGTCGTCCTAATGGCATCATAATGCGCCAGTAAGTTTGGAAAAAGCCGGCGCCATCGACACGAGCAGCTTCTTCTAACGTTTTAGCTCCGGTGGAAATTGAGGAGTAATATCCTAGGAAAAACAGAGCCTGCATCAGAGTGCCACCCATCGAAGGCAACATCACTCCTAATAAAGTATGAAGTAAGCCTAATTTGTGAATAAGCATAAACACTGGAATAACAGTCAAACCATGGGGAAGAAACATCATAACTACAGCGCCACCGATGTAAATCTTCCGTCCGGGAAAGCGCCTTGTGGCCAATGCGTACCCAGCCATGGAGGTAGAAATCAGCGAAGTAATGGTAGGGATAGTAGCCAACGCCACAGTATTAAGAAAATATCTTGAAAACTCAGCTTCTCTCCAGGCAATAAGATAGTTTTGCCAATGAATTGTTTGGGGGATTAAACTTAACCCACCTCTTGCAAATTCAGGCAGAGTTTTAAAAGATGCCGAAACCATCCATAAAAAAGGATAAATGTAGAAAAATCCGCCTACAATTAAGCCAAGATACAACAATGTTCGGCCAAATTTTCTAGTGACCATAATAAATCGACTCCTTTTAAATAATTATCACATTTCAAAATACTCAGCTCGTTTTCGGCGCAAACGGGTTACTATAAGCACCTGCAATCCCGTCAGTGCTAACACCATAATACCCATAAGTAAAGCTGCCGCTGAGGCAAAACCTACTTCTGTCCTTCCACCACTAATTTCAGTCCCTGCAAATGCAAATTTGTAAATATAGGTTTGTACCACTTCGGTAGCGTAATAGGGACCTCCGTAGGTTAACACTAACACCAACTCAAATACATTGAGGCTACCAATTAGTGCTAAGATTAAAATAATCAGAAACACCGGGCGAATCAAGGGCAATGTAATATGAAAGAGCCGTTGCAATGCATTTGAACCATCCAAAGCAGCTACCTCGTATAACTCATTAGGAATTGCCTGTAGACCTGCAGAAAAATAAATCATGTTAATTCCCAAGGTTTGCCAAATTCCCACAGCGATGATCGTTGGGAAAGCTGTTCTGGGGTCGCCCAACCAGTCGATTCCCTGCTTTATAATGTGCAAATGGATTAACCATTCATTTATTACTCCATTGAACGGGCTTAACATCAAACCAAGTACTAATCCGATGATCGCTCTGGACATCAAACTAGGAAGAAAGAAGATGGTACGAAAGACAGCCTTCCCCTTTAGCCATTTCAAATTTAACGTCATAGCCAACACTAAAGCTAAGAATAGCTGAATTGGCACTTGGAAGCCAGCATAGATAAACGAGTTACGGAAAGCTTTCCAGAAGAAAGGATCAGAAATAACTCTGGCAAAATTAGCCAAGCCCACATATCGTGTCGGTTCTCCTATCCCAGACCACTCATAAAGAACAATCCAATAACTAGCTATCATGGGGTAAAGACCGAACGCAACCCAGGCCAAGGTCATGGGGGTTAGAAAAGTGTATGCTGACAAATTCTCTTTGACCTGCTGCCAAAATCCTCTTTTTTTAACTGGATAATTTATTGATAGTTCTTTTTTCTCTGTGTTCACTGATTCAACCTCCATAAATCTATCTCATACCTGATTAAATATCCGCCTCCCCCTTTTAGACATCTCCCAAATTATGCCCACCACATTTGGCCAGTTTCCTCAAATAGAAGCACTTCTTTTAGAAAACTGACAGCTTTCTGGAAACCTTCGTTCACCGACATTAGACTGTCTTCGTGTTCAATGGAGAGCACATAATCATAACCCACCATGCGCAGGGTGCTCACAAAGTCTTTCCAGAATGCAAAGTCGTGTCCATAACCTACGGTACGGAAAATCCATGAACGATGAATTTCATCGCCGTAATGTTTAGTATCCAGCACTCCATTTTTCGCGGTATTAATAGGGTCTACCCGCGTATCCTTGGCGTGGACATGGAAAATAGCCGGTCCCAATTCGCGCACAGAAGCAATAGGATCCATCCCTTGCCAAAAGAGATGACTTGGATCAAAATTAGCACCAATCTCCGGGCCCACTGCTTGACGTAACTTCAACAACGTTTCGGTGTTGTAGACCACAAATCCCGGGTGCATTTCCAGAGCAATTTTGGTTACTCCATGAACTTTGGCAAAAGCTACCTCTTCCTTCCAATATGGAATAACCACTTCTTCCCACTGCCAGTTCAATATTTCACTGAAATCATCGGGCCAGGGACAGGTAACCCAGTTAGGATATTTGGCCGTGGGTGAATCACCTGGACAGCCAGAAAAGGTAATCACACAATCAATACCTAACTTTTCAGCCAGTAGAATAGTATCCCGTTGCACTTTACGATGAGCATCGGCAATAGCTTTCTGAGGATGCAAAGGATTGCCATGACAACTTAAAGCACTAATTACTAAACCGCGTTTCTCTACTGCCTTTCTCAAGTTAGCGATTTTTTTCTCATCTTTTAACAACTCTTCAGGGTTACAATGGGCATTGCCAGGGTAATTCCCTGTACCCAATTCAACAGCCTGGAGTCCACTCTTCACAATGTAATCTAATGCCTCATCCAGGCTCTTTTGACTAAAAAGCACAGTAAAAACTCCGAGTTTCATCTCTCAACCCTCCTTTTTATAAGCAAGTTAGGTAGGTTGCGTAAGGTACTATAAGCAAGTGTAAAATGTCTGGGGAAATTTATTACACTTTCACCCACTTTGCTTTATTAATAGATTGCTCTACTGCTTCCAGCACTTTTTGACAGGCTACCCCATCGACAAAGTTAGGAGAGGGCATTTTATCCTCAGCCAATGCATTCATCAAATCGTAAGCCTGATGTACAAAAGTATGTTCGTAGCCGATAATGTGTCCTGGTGGCCACCAGGCGGAAACGTAAGGATGAACAGCCTCGGTAACCATGATCTTGCGGAAACCCTGAATATGCTCATCGTCCTGGCGAGAATAGAATTCCAGATAGTTCATATCTTCCAAAGTAAAAACCAAAGAGCCCTTGCTACCGTTAATTTCAAAATGGTTGTAGTTTTTCCTTCCAGTAGCAAATCGGGTAGCTTCGAAAGACCCTAGGGCACCATTTTTAAACTTAGCCAAAAATAGAGCAGCATCTTCAACGGTAACCTTTCCTTTTTGGGAGCTTGCTGTAGCAGCTAATCCAGTCATTTCTTCTGGAAGCGGACGTTCGCTGATAAAGGTTTTACTCATTCCTACTACTTCATCAATCTCACCTACCAGATAACGAGCAAGGTCGATAATGTGAGCGTTAAGGTCGCCGTGGGGACCGGAGCCGGCTTTCTCTTTCTGGAGTCGCCACACCAGAGGGAAATCAGGATCCACAATCCAGTCCTGAAGATAGACTGCTCGGAAGTGGTAAATTTCTCCGATTCGTCCTTCTTCGATCATTTGCTTGGCTAAGGTCACTGCTGGCACTCGGCGATAGTTAAAACCTACCATGTGTTTAACTCCTGCTTTTTGGACCGCAGCCAGCATCTGTTCGGCATCTTTGAGGTTGTTGGCCAACGGTTTCTCACAAAGGATGTCTTTGCCAGCTTTCGCCGCAGCAATAGCAATAGGCTTATGAGAATCTCCAGGGGTGGAAATATCGACAAGGTCAATATCGTCGCGCTCAATTAGTTTTTCCCAGGAGGTCTCATAACTTTCCCAACCAAATTTTTCCGCTGCCTGACGCACCCCATCCTCATTACGACCACAGATAACTTTCATCACCGGAACGGCCTTGGGATCGAAGAAAGCACTAACCTGCCGGTAGGCATTGCTATGGGCTCTACCCATAAATTTGTAACCTACCAAACCAATACGAATTTCTTTTGCCATGACACCCTCCCTTCGATATTCGTTTATTTTTATTGACTATCTTAATTTTAATATTTGATTACGAAAGCTATCTACTTCCCCATGGCTCTGAGCCGATCCAGGCATCGCTTCACTGCTTCCATCGGCGGAAAAGCATCGCTTTCATATTCTACTATGTACCATTCTGTTCCGCCAATTGACTCGCAAAGTTGGAAAACTTCCTTCCAGGGAACATCATCATCACCGATTAGAGGAGCAAATCCGGCATAAGGATCTTCCTTGCCTAGCTTCGTAGAGTAAGGTTTAAGATGGACGGTAACTGCTCGACCGGGGTAGCGCTCCAGAATAGAAACACAATCGCCACCACCGCAAAGAGCATTGCCCGTATCAAGCTGCATAATGACCTTTTTATCTGTGTTGCTGAAAAAGGTGTCCCACGGCAGCTCTCCATCTAACATTGTAAATTCAATTTGATGATTGTGGTAACCAATGCGCATATCGTGGTCGGCCAGTTTTTTTGCCAGTTCGTTAAAAAACTCTGCCAATTTGAGCCAATCTGCTCGCGAACGACGAAACTCCTCCGGGACACCTGGTACAATAATATTGCGGTTGCCTACAGTCTTGTTGAGAGCTATGGTGTTTTTAAGTTCCCCAACTTGCACCAACTCGAAGGGTGTATGCCAACCGCAGCAAACCAGTCCATACTCGTCGAGAAAGGAACGTAATTCCTCAGCTTTGCATTTGGGGGGACCCGCGAACTCAACCCCCTCATAGCCCATATCCGCCACAGCTCGAAGTGTACCCTTGGCGTCTCTGGCGAATTCATCTCGTACAGAATACAGCTCTAAAGCAATTGGGATTCTGGCCATGTGATTTGCTCCTTAGTTAGTACCTACAGTAGCTAAACAATTTACTTATTCTCCTTCCACTTCTCCGACTTCCAGAGTTACATCAGTACGCTTTTCTATGCGGTCTATTTTACCATCGCGGATCCAGACGATACGATCAGAAACATCAAGCATCTTCAAGTCATGGGTAGCTGAAATGATGGTAACATTTTTTTCTTTATTAAGCCGTCGCAATAATTCAATAATTTCTTTTCCAGTTTTAAGATCAAGGTTACCAGTGGGTTCATCAGCTAAGACTACTGCCGGATCATTAGCCAGAGCACGGGCAACAGCCACTCTTTGCTGTTGTCCCCCAGACAATTCCGCTGGCTTATGAAGTGCACGATCACCAAGACCAACCATTTCCAGCAATTTTCTTCCTTTCTCGATCATCTCGTCTCCGCTCATTCCAGCAAAAATCATTGGCAGGGTCACATTTTCCAACGCTGTCATCACGGGAATCAGATTAAAGGTTTGAAAAATGTAGCCAATTTTCCGACATCGCAGCCAGGCCAACTCATAGGCATCCAATTGAGCAACGTCCACTTCGTCGATAAAAACCTGTCCTGTCGTTGGTTTGTCCAATCCGCCTATGATATTGAACAAAGTTGATTTTCCTGAACCGGATGGCCCCATGATGGAAATATATTCGCCTGTTTTTATTTCCAGGTCAATACCTTTCAAGGCTTCTACAAATACTTTACCCATCTGGTAAACTTTGGTTACATTTTTGGTTCTAACAACATTTTGATCAGTCATTCTAAACCTCCGTTCGCATTGCATCTGCGGGAGTCATTTTGGCAGCTCGATAGGCAGGATAAATTGCAGCAATAATCGAAAGTACTGTTCCAATTACAATAGAGAATATTCCATATTTCAAAATCTCGAAAAACGGATAAGTCGCTATAACATCGCTTCCATATCTAATTATGCTTACCAATGTCATTATTGTCGTACCTGCTATCGCCCCACTTACCGAACCTACCAGGCCCAAAAACCCTGATTCGATAAGAAACAGGCGCACAATAAAACTATCCAACGCGCCCAAACACTTCATTGTGCCAATTTCACGATATCGTTCGGTCACAGACATGAGCATGGCGTTCGTAATCCCCACGGTACAGGCCATAAGGGACAAAACTACTAGCCACATTTGGCTTGCCTTAATATCACCCATTTCCCCCAGCCGCGACCTGACCTCAAGAGAAGCACCTTTAGCCAGTGCCAAATTTATTGAGGTAGAAGTAAAAATGGACATCAAAAAGGCGATGGCTAAAAAAATACCACCTATTGTAATGAACGAACGCCAAAAACGAATTCGGAGACTTTCAAAGCTGATCTCTATCGACTTCATTAATGGCAGTTTTATCTGTTTTTGAATTGCTTTGTTTTGTATTTTGTCTGAATTTTTTTTCATTACTTGTCGTGGTTGTTTTTAATTAAAAAGCCGATCAAGCCACGGCGAGCCATCTGATTAAGGTAGGTTATCA